>NZ_JBFUGJ010000591.1:0-2168 GCF_056402975.1 Mesorhizobium sp. P3_A9
GGGCATCGGGTTACGGTTGATGACGCGGGTGACGTGGACCACGATCGGCGCCATGACCAGGCAAATGGCATCATTGACGAGGAAGGCCGACAGCACGCCGGTCAGCAGCGTCACCATCACCAAGAGCATGAACGGCGCGTGCGCATGTTCGATGGCGATGGCGCCAAGACCGCGAAAGGCGCCCGAGACCTTCAGATGCGCCACCACGATCATCATGCCGAGCAGAAGCGTGATGGTGTCGAAATTGATCGCGCGGTAGGCATCCTCCATGCTGATCGCGCCAATGGCGATCATCGCCGCGCCGCCAAGCAGCGCGATACCCGCCCGGTCGAGACGCAGGCCAGGGATGCGGCCAATGGCGACGCCGGCATAGGTCAGGACCAGGATCAGCAGTGCCGCCGCGCCCATCAATGTCATCGGTAAGGAGCCCCGCTCGATCTGGTGGCGCCGATGCGGTCCGCCCGGTGGTTCTTTTGCATGTCGGCTTTGGCGATGTCGAGATGACAAACGGAGTGGGCAGACCGTGGTTCCGCAGGTCGGTATCGCTAACGTCGATAGAAATCCAGCCGCTGCCGCAATGCCTGTGGCGAAAACAGCTGGTCGACGGTCTGCCGCGCCTTGTCGCCTACTCTCGCCCGCAGCGCCGGATCGGCTTTGAGCTCGGCCAGGATTAGCGCCGCCTGTTGCGTCGTCTCGAACAGAAAGCCGTTTTCGCCATGGCTGATATGGTCGGCGTAGCCGCCATGCGAATGGCAGACCACGGGCAGACCGCAGGCCATCGCCTCGAACACCACGCGGCCGAACGTCTCCACATGCGAGCCGGTGCGATAGTAGAAGACGTCGAGCGTCGGCAGGAACTGTTCGGCGGGAAATTGGCCCTGCGACAGCAGTTCGAGTTGCGGATGTGGCGCGAGCCTGTCCTTGAGCGGCATGCCGCCCTGGATCCGCACCGCAACGCCGTCGGCCAGCAAGGCCTCGTAGAGCGCAATGTCGTCGGCATGATGCTTGTCCGCCGTGTCGCGGCTCAGCCGCCCCACCGTGAACGGTCGATCCGACTTTGCCGGCCGCGGGGAGAAGCGATCGATATCGATCGGCGACGGATGCACGACGCCTTCGACCCGCAGCATGCGCTTCTGAAAATCGGAGATCAGCACCAGTTCGGCGTCGGGCCAGCCCAGCAGGCGTGGCATGCGCGTCGTCAGCGCGATGACCTTCGGGTGAAAGGTGTTGAAGACATAGATCAGCCGGCGCGGCCGCGCGATCAGGTAAGGCCATATCTTGTTGCGCCAATGCGCGCCGAGGAAGACATAGGTGCCGCCGTCCGGCACGTCGCGCGTTGCCGGCGAGACACGGCGAACCGGAAATTGTCGCATCAGCTCGTCGGAGACGCGCGATGAGGTTGCCCACAGACGCACCTGTTGGTCGGCACTCAACAGCCGATACAGGTCCAGGGTTTCGCGCTCGCTGCCGCCAAACGGGTTCTGAAAGCCGTTGAACAAATGGATCATGCGTTGCGCTTACCTGGGCGGCCCGGATGCCGGAGGAAGCACACCGACAAGAAGGCGTCAAGGAAAGCGGTCGACGTCAGCCATCACGCGCGGCAAGGCAGCGGTCAATGCATCGTGGCGACGCTGGGCTGGGGCACCTGCGAGGCGACTTCCGTCGGGTCGAAGCTGACCTGATCGCGTCCATTCGACTTGGCGGCATAGAGCCGTCTGTCGGCGGCGGAAAAGATCGCCTCGTAAGTCGTCGGCCCGCTGAAGCTGGTGCCGCCTATCGAGACGGAAAGCGGACAGGCGCGGCCGCCGGGCGAAAAGTCCATTTCGCGAATGCGTCGGCGAATGCCTTCGGCAACCAGCCAGGATTGCGAGGGGTCGACACCGGGAAGGAACACGCCGAACTCCTCGCCGCCGATGCGGCCGACGATATCGCTGCCGCGCAGTTGCCCCTTGATCGCCTGCGCGATCAGCTTGAGCGCCTGGTCGCCGCAGTCGTGGCCGAGGCGGTCGTTGATCAACTTGAAATGGTCGGCGTCGATGATCAGCAAAGCGCCGGAACGGGTATCTTCCTGCTTGCGGGTCTGCTCGAGATAGGCCTCGACCAGCATCGAGAAGGCGCCGCGGTTCAGCACTGCCGTCAGACTATCGGTCGCGGCAACGATGCTGAGA
>NZ_JBFUGJ010000592.1:0-2165 GCF_056402975.1 Mesorhizobium sp. P3_A9
AACGGAGGAGGTGCACACGATCGTCTTGGTCGGAGAACACCACGCCGTACAAGACTTCGATGGCGACATTGCTCGCAGCCTTGAGGATTTCGACTTTCGAATGCCGATCGACACCAGCGGTTGGCCGAAAGAATAGGGCCGAGACGAAGTCCCGCCGGTGCCAGTACATCCGTGGTCACCGACGGGCCAAGGCACGCCCCGACAATCTCTAGAACGGCCAGGACAGCGCAAGAACGACACCTGCCGAGACCATGAATGCGAGCCGGGCAGCCATCTTATCGACCATTGACGGACCTCAGAGCGTCGCGAATGCCGGCAGCGGTTGCCGCGCGAACAGCAGCTTGGCTTTCCCTGGTTGGCGGTGCATTGCCGTTCCAGTTGTGGGTCTGGTTGATGACGATTGGCCGTTGTCCGCCACCGCCAGACGACGAACCGCTACGCTGGTCGCTAATCTGGTCGTTGTCGGCAATGATCACCTTTTCAGATGGCCGCTTGAAGAATTCGACCTTCTGGGTGTCTCGGGAATCGCCGCCAATCATACCGCCTGGTGCGAAGCCATATACGGCGCGGCGCGCAATCTGCTCGGGTGTGGCGGCGAGACCATCCGCTCCATAGCCGATGGGTTGGACGCCGCCGATCATTGCATAGTTCGACCTAGCGGTCGCCAGCGCCCTCCGATAAGCCGCCTTAAGCGGGTCTTCGGTTGTTGAACCTGCGGACGAGGAGCCACCGCCGCCGCTACCATAGCCGCCGATAGAGCCGCTAGTCTTTAGATCATCGAGCGCCTGCGCGGTCTTGCGCGTGTTCGCCTCAATGTTCATCTGGACCGTCCACATGCGATTTTCGTCTGTGGTAGCCTCACGTCCCGTAAATGCCGATTGCGGATTGGCCAAAGCCATCGATTGTGCGTTCGGGATGACCGTCCCAGCGCCCGAAGGAACGACTAGCTCAGGTCCCCTCTCACCCACCCAATAGGGCGACTGAGCCGAGATTGGTCCGCCGGCTGCTCGCTGCGGGTATGCGGCGTTCACCTGCGCCAAACGAGCCGGGTCTTGGTAGGTAGTTGGCTGGACGTAACCCCATGAGTTGGTCGACGTGTTGAAGATCGGCGTAGATGAGATTTGGCGATCGGAGGAATAGCGGGTAACGCCGACACCACTGGTGCCACTACCATCTTGTTTAGGCACATCGTAGGTCGACTGCGTGCCTGTACCGACCTGGCGAGTTACAACGGTGATGGTGACTGTGCGATTCTGGATCGCCTGGATAGCGCTGTTAAGTTGCGCGGCTTTACCAATATCAGAATCCATCTGCATCCTGGCGCGAACCAGGCTGTCAATGAAAGCGTTGACCTTCTCGACACCGAGTCCGCCATCAATAAGCGTCTGACGCAGTAAGTCGACACCGGATGCCACATCGCTAGCCGTGGCCCTACCGGTGCTCATCGCATCGAAGAGTCTGTTGACGATCCCTACGGTGTTGCCGAGCGCCGCATTGGCGCCATCGATGTTGCGAACGTCGCCGAAGAAGGCCTGGATATTCTCCTTGCCACCGGCCGTAACTATGGCTTCCTTCAGTGTTTCCGCTTCTGCCGTGGTGTCGCGGAATTGCTTGCTGAGATCCAGCATGCTCTGCGCCTGCTCGCGCCGCATCTTCCGGATGGCCTGGTCCGCCTGTTCGAATTGGCCGACGACGCCTTGGATGGAGCCACCAAGCGACCGCGTGACGCCGAAACCATCCGACCCACCGCTATCTATCGTGCCGAACAGCTTGGCGATCGTGGCGTCGGCAGTGCTGGCGTTCCCCTTGACGTCCTTGAAGCCGGCCGCGACTTCAGCGAGCGTCTTTGTGGCCTTCTGATTGTCAACGGCGATTCCCTTCGCCTCCAGGTCAGCCGGGATCGTTGCTGCTACCTTGGCCGCCTGCGCTGCGGTATCCTGCAGACCCTTAGCGAACTCGCGTGCGTTCTTCGAAAGCGTCGGGTCGAGGCGGATCTTGCCTAGCTCGCTTTGCAAATCAACCGCATCGATGGCGCCTGATTTCAGTTCCTTTGAAAGTTCGGCGAATCTCGCAAGCCCCGCCTTGCCTATCCTTGAAAAATCGCCGTCACCGGTATTAAGCAGATCCAGCTGCCGGCGGGTATCGTTCATAAGGGAGTCGAGCGT
>NZ_JBFUGJ010000593.1:0-2157 GCF_056402975.1 Mesorhizobium sp. P3_A9
CTTGTGATGCGCAAGATGATGAACTTCGAAGTCTAGGACCACGGCATGACCGAACAAGTCATCAAATCGCTGACTGATCCGACGCTGCTGATCGCACTGCTGGTCGGCATCGCCGTGTTTGCGACCGTCTTTACGCTGTTGCCGGCGTTTGGTGGCAGCCAGCTCAAGGCGCGCATGAAATCGGTCGCGCTGGAGCGCGATGAGCTTCGCGCCAAGCAGCGCGCGCGGCTTGCGACCGAGGCCGATCGCCGCCGCAAGGGTCTGCGCGAGCAACAGTCGGTCGGCATGCGCAACATCGTCGACAGGCTCGACCTGCGGCGCGCCCTCGCCGACGAGAGCACTTTGCAGAAGCTCAAGGTAGCCGGCTTCCGGGGACAGAACCCGCTGACGCGGTTTCTCTTCTTCCGTCTGGTGCTGCCTTTTGTCGGCTTCGCGCTGGCTCTGGTCTACATATTCGTGCTTGGCGGGTTGCCGGACAAACCATTGGTCATCCGGCTGTTCGTCTGCATCCTCGTTGCCTATGGCGGCTTCTACGCACCGGTCGTCTATGTCAACAACCGCGCCACCAAGCGCAAGCAGTCGATCCAGATGGCATGGCCGGATGCGCTCGACCTGATGCTGATCTGCGTGGAGTCGGGCATGTCGGTGGAGGCAGCACTGCGCAAGGTCGCCGACGAGATCGGCGCGCAGTCGGTGGCTCTGGCGGAAGAATTCATCCTGACCAATGCCGAGCTCTCCTATCTGCAGGAGCGCAAGCAGGCCTATGAGAATCTTGCAAGCCGTACCGGTCTGGAATCGGTSAARTCGGTGWCSCAGGCGCTCGTCCAGGCCGAGCGCTACGGCACGCCCGTGGCGCATGCGCTGCGCGTGCTCGCCGCCGAAAGCCGCGACATGCGCATGAACGCCGCCGAAAAGAAGGCTGCCGCCTTGCCGCCCAAGCTCACCGTGCCGATGATCCTGTTCTTCCTGCCGGTGCTTTTCGCCATCATCCTGGGCCCTGCCGGCATCCAGGTCAGCCAGCRCGGCATCTTCGGCGATCATTCCGGGGCGGCTGCGCCGTCCAGCCAGTAAGAGACACGGCAATCCTAGAGCGGTTCACCGTTTCACGGAAACGGTGAACCGCTCTAACTCTTTGTTTTGACGCAATTCCCAAGGGAAAGCGCTACGCGCTTTTCCCGGGAAAACCGTTTCACACTTTCCTGGAATTGCTCTAGCACAAATGCAAAAGCCGCGCTGCATGCAGCGCGGCTTTGTTCTGTTGGCGAAATCGCTGTGTCAGTTGGTTGCCGGCTTCGACTTCGACTTGTCCTGATCCTTGAGCTGGGTCCAGGCATTCTGCTGGGCCAGCATCTGCCTGAGATAGGCGACATTGGCCTGTGCCTGTTCGGGCGAGAGTTCCTGCGAGGCGATCTTCTCGGCTTCGTCGAAGCGTCCCTGCAGGCCGACGACCAATGCCAGGTTCTGGCGCACACGGCTGTCGGCGCCGGGCTGCTGGGCGGCTGAACGCATATAAGTCTCGGCGGTGCGCAGGTCCCCTTCCAGCACATAGGACATGCCGAGATTGGAGAGAACCGAGGGCTCGTTCGGCTTGAGTTCGAGGGCCTTGCGGTAGAGCTGGCGCGCGTCGTCCTTCTGGCCGATCTGATCAAGGATGGCCGCTTCCGCCGACACCAGCTTCCAGTCTGGATATTCCGGCGTCTGCGCACGGCGCACGGCGTCGAGCGCTGCCTCGAACTGACCATTGGCGGCCAGTGCCTTGCCATAGGCCGCGAGCACGTCGCGATCCTTGGGGTAGGCGATCGCCAGCTTGCGCATCACGGCAAGCGACTGGTCGGCATCACCGTCCATCTGCAGCGCGGCCGCGAAGTTGGTCGCTATACGCTTGTCGTTGGGGTTCTTGGCATAGGACTGGCCAAGGGCGGCCGTCGCATTGTGCAGTTCTCCCGCCGACATGGTCTCCAGCGGCTTGCCGCCGGAGCGGCCGATCGAGCCGGTAGTCATTCTGCTGGTTCCGCAACCGGCGATGCCCGCCGCCAGCGCCAGCATGAGGGCCGTGGTGACGAGCCGTTTTCCCCTGGAATTCACTGTCCGGTTGGTCGGCATCACACCCTAAGCCTCCATTCATGCGCGCGGCCATTGCGTGGCCATCTTCCCTCT
>NZ_JBFUGJ010000594.1:0-2156 GCF_056402975.1 Mesorhizobium sp. P3_A9
GTCCACGAGAATGGGCACGTAAAACTCTACAAATCGACGGCGGAGGATCTCGACAGAAGTCTCGGGGCACTCTCCCGGCCATGCGGTATCTTCCTACGCGATGCCGCTGCGGTGACCCAAGATGGTTACAAGAGAATGCAGAAGGCCAATGACGATTATGATGCCGAGACCGACCATGGCGTCAAACAGGGCGGGACCCTGTTTTGATTGCCGTCACCCGGTTTTCTTGGGCGGCTCGCGCTGGCAGTCCTTGCCAATTTGCCCTCGTGATGGAACCTCCCGCTGAACCGTGCCCGTCGTTGTATGATCACGTGGATTGCGGGCCAAAGTGGGAACGTTTTCGGCCACTCGAAGTTGATCTCGGTCGAGTGTCTTAATTCAATTACTGGTAACGGAGAGGGCCCGTCTCGGTTGACGCCGAGGCGGGCTTTTCGTCGGCTCTGGCCAACGGTCATGCTGCTTCGGCGATGAATGCGGTGGCAGCGCAACCGCCGAGCACTGCTTGCGCGATGTCAGTCTCATGGTCATCGACATGCGCCGTCACCAAGACGATCCGCTCGGCAACGGTGTGACGATCCAGCTTTGGGGTAGCGGCGATGGTTGCGCCGACCAACCCGCCAGCACCGCCGCCGCAGACCGCGCAGATCAGTGCTGGTGCCGATAGTCCGCCGTAAACGATCATGGCGCTCAGGCAGGCCAACACCGCACCGACTGCACCAAGGATGACACGCGGAGACATAAGAACTCCGACCTCGTCCTGGTAGGGCCCGATAACCGCAATCTGAACGCGAGGAACACCGACCGCCACCAGCGCTCCAGCAACCCGGGCAGCTTCGGCATGGGACTCAAAAAGCTTGCTGATTGTTGGCATAGTCTCAGGGCGTCTTCTTGTCGAGCAACGTGTCGGTAACGAAGGACGCGGCGATCAAATCGTCGCCATCGATACTGCCCCGTCCATCCTCCATCATGACAGCGACCTTTTGGAAGGTCTTCATTTCGCTCATCGTAATCCGAGCCTGCTGCATTCTGGCCTTGAGGTCCGCTACGCGCGTCCCCAAAGCATCGGATCTTGTGGCCTCACTGTTAGGCATGGTGACGTTCATCCAGTTCCGCTTCCTCGTTGATCGTCCTCGCGCCCAGCCAATCGAACAGGGCCGCAGCGCAAACGTTCCCTGGCTGGACTTCAGTCCGGTATGGCGCAGGACTTTGGTCTGGCCGCGAAATGCAATGGTCTTACACATGATGTTGCTCGGAACAGCCGCCATTCGTAGCCGTTGTTCGCTGCACGTTCAGGAGGAAGCTGATGGAGAAGAGTGTTGACCAAGCGCGCTGGTTGCTCGCGCTGATCTTCGCGGTGGCCATCACTTTCATGGCGATTGGAATTGCCGTTGGCTGACCATCCGCGAGGTCAAGCAGGATGATTTGCAGATTGGCGCAGCTACGTCCCTTCCTGCGCTGATAGGGTTCGCTCGCCGCGCCCGTGTGGCGAGCGAACCCTCAAATTTCAGCAACCCAGCAGCCTGTGTTCAAGCCAGTGAGGCGAAATTCCGCGAGCTTTTCGGAGGGCTGAATGGCGTCGTATTCACACGATAGTTCGTGATGATGCCTTTGTATTGGCACGCCGGATCACCAGCCACATTTCAGACCATTTGCCGGCAGGCCCGGCTGCAAAGAGCCGGGCCTCGGCGTCGATCAGTAATCGTTGTTTTCGATCACCACATGGCGGTGATGATGCTTGGAAACGGAGCCTGTCACGATGACGGCATCCGGACGATGGTGCCGGCGGCCATGGTCGTAGAACGCAACGGTACCATGGTGACGATGATGCAGGCGCTGGCCGTCCTCGTTGATGACCTTGACGTTGCTGTGGTGACGATGGTGGGTCTTGATGATGACGTCGGCTTCGGCCGCCGAAGCGATAGCCGGCACTCCGATGGAAAGCGCCAAAGCGCACATGATCATTGTTTTCATTGTAATTTCTCCATTATCTTGATGAGCCCTTCGTTGGATACAACTGCGGCTGGTCGCTTTGGTTCCGGGTTCCCAAGGCAGCAGGAAGACAATGGCGGGCGGTCGCGTGCCCAAGGCTGAGAGGGAGCCGCCGCTCGCTCAGGGTACTTGCAAGAACGATGTATCCCGACGCATCGGTCGTGCGC
>NZ_JBFUGJ010000595.1:0-2136 GCF_056402975.1 Mesorhizobium sp. P3_A9
CCCGACCCGATCAACAGCTTCGGCGACAAGCCTCCGGAAGATGGGCCTCCGGCGACCGGGTTGAGCCGCACCAGCAGTCCATCGCCGGTCTGCATCGGCGCTGACAAAGCCGGACAGGCGCCACGTCGTGAGAAGGCGTTCATGCCGCAACCCCGAGCGCTTCTGCTTCGGCAATCAGCGCGGCGAGGTCGTCGTCGATGGAATTGCGCARGGGATGCCAGAGGCCACGYCGGCGCGCCGACAGGAAGCGCTCGGCGATGACCTTSGCGGCGGCGGGGTTTTCGCGCAGGATGAAGGCGCGMACGTCGGGATCGCCGACATAGGCATCGTGCACGGCCTCGATCAGCGCACCTGAAATGGCGTGGGTGGTTTCGGCGAAGCCGACCAGCCGGTCGACCGTCTCGGCGAATTCGGAGGCGCCGCGCGGGCCGTGGCGCATCTGGCCTGATATGAAGCGTGGATTGACGGCGCGGGCGCGCACGACGCGTGAGACGGCCTCGCGRACCGAGCGCGGCTTCGGCTTCTGCGGGTCKGTSGTGTCRAGCACGATGACGTCGGCRTTYYTGCCSAGSGCGGCMAGGGCKGCCGAAAAGCCGCCGATGAARGCGACRTCGGCGGAGCCYTCRAGRATGTCGCGGCCGGGGTCGTCGCCGGTGTGGACSAGAAGRTCAGCCTCGGCGATGCGGGAATCGAAGGCGCCGGGCGCYGARAYGCCTTCGCCMYCGGCGCCRCCATAGGCATGCGAGGTGGCATCGAGATAGGCGCGGCCGATCTCTTCACGCACGGCCCAGTCGCCACGGGACAAAAGATCCTCGACACCCGCGCCATAGGTGCCGGGCGAGGTGCCGAAAATGCGTGGGCTGATCTTGCCATCGGCGCGGGTTCGCGCCGCGAGGGGGTTTTCCGAATCGTCCTCGTCGCGCGCGGCGACGGCGTTTGCTGCGGCATCGATCAGCGCGATCTGGGTCGGGAACATGTCGCGGAACAGGCCCGATATGCGCCAGGTGACGTCGACGCGCGGCCGGCCGAGCGCTGCCGGCGGAAGCACCTCGATGCCGGTGATGCGGCCGGTGGCGGCATCCCATTGCGGCCGGCARCCCATCAGCGCCAGGCCTTGCGCRATCTCCTCGCCRCCGGTGCGCARCGAGGCCGAGCCCCAGAGRTCGATGACCAGCGAGCGCGGCCAGTCGCCATGCGACTGCATRTAGCCRCGYACGACYTCTTCCGCYGCCRCYYTGCCCAGATYATAGGCSGTCGGCGTCGGCATGGTGCGCGGRTCSGAKGTGAASAGRTTGCGGCCSGTGGGCAAAACGTCGGAGCGCCCCCGCGCCGGCGCGCCGGCTGGACCGGCCTTGATGTGGTGGCCATCAAGCGCGGCAAGCAGCGCCGCCTTTTCAGCCTCGGCACTTTGCCGGCGCATGGCGTCGGGTTCGTCCTCAGGCGCGCGGCCATAGATGTGCAGGCCGTCCTTGATGGCGAAATCCTTGAGGTCGCAGAGCCAGGCGTCGATGCGGCGCAGCGCCTCGTCGGGGGCGTCGGTCCTGCCGACACCGGCTTCCGAGGCGAGGCCGGTCTTTTGCGCGGTGTCGACGATCAGTTTGGCGAGACGATCGCGGCGACGGCGATCGAGACCGTCGGCCTGGGCGTATTCGTCGACCAACCGCTCGAGCTTGTGCTGGTTTTCGTCCAAACCGGCGCCGGTGAGCGGCGGCGGCAGATGGCCAAGCGTGACGGCGGCAATACGCCGCTTGGCCTGTGCCGCCTCGCCGGGATTGGAGACGATGAAGGGATAGATGACGGGCAGGGGTCCAGTGACGATCTCGGGAAAACAGGTTTGCGACAGCGCGACCGTCTTGCCGGGCAGCCATTCCAGCGTGCCGTGGGCCCCGACATGGATCAGGGCATGGAYGCCGAGTGATTTGCGTAACCACAGGCCGAAGGCGAGGAGGGCGTGGCGCGGCGGTAGGGTCGGGTCGTGGTAATCGGCGCGGCGCTCGGCGGAGCGGCCGCGATCGGGGGCCAGCGCCACGGTTATGTTGCCGAAGGTGGCGGCGCGGAAGGGGAAGCTTGCTGAGGTTGGCGCTTGAACACCCCCCTCTGTCCTGCCGGACATCTCCCCCGCAAGGGGGGAGATCG
>NZ_JBFUGJ010000596.1:0-2132 GCF_056402975.1 Mesorhizobium sp. P3_A9
ATGTATGTCTATCCAGGCTATGTCATGATCGACGTCTGGGCAAAGGCCGTTGAACGCGCCAAGAGCATCGACGCCGATGCCGTTGTCGCGGAACTCGAAAAAATGAAGAACGAGCCGACCCTCTTTGGTCCCCGCACCTTCACCTCCGAACTGCACCACCAGAACCAGACCAAATACCTGATCGCCGACACCGAGAAAGGCAAGCCATCGATCGTCGACAGCTGGACGATCTCCGAACCGATCCCGCTTGACGCGCTCTTGAAGTAGTGGTGGCGGCCGGCTCGGTCCGGCCGTTCTTCCCATCCGGCAAAGCAAAAAAACCCGGCCAGCATGATGCGGGCCGGGTTCGATTTATCAGCCGATGACCTTTTACGTCCGGGCCTTGCGATAGGAATCCTTGAGCGCAATCCGCGCGCCTGAAAAAACGAAAATGTCGCAGCCGTCGACCTCTATCTTGTCTCCCGCCGCACTTGTTCCCGTGAAGCGCCAGGAAGACAGTCCGGTATCTCCGCTGACCACATGGCTGCCATTCGACCAGGCAGCATCCGGAAAGGTTGAAAAGATAGCGGCATAGGCAGCGCGCACGGCTTCCCGTCCAATGTGACGGCGACCGCTCGGTTCGGGTCCAGCCGAGCCATGGAAGGCGCAATCCTGCGCCATGCAGGCCATCAAGCCGTCGAGGTCGTGGGCGTTCCACGCCGCCATGAACTGGCCAAGAAGCGCGGACCGCTGAGCCGGAAGATCGCCGCCGGTCATGCCGGTTTGGTTAGCATGTTCGCCGGTCATTCCAGCCCCTCCTTCGCGACAGCACCGGTTAGCCGGTCCAGCGATCTCGACATGCGGGTCATGATTTCCGCAATGTCCTCTGCCGTCACGATCATCGGCGGGCAAAGCGCAAGCTGGTCGCCGATATTGCGGAAGATGAGACCTTCTTCGTGACCGATGACCGACGCTATCGCGCCCGCGCGGCCTACTTTTGCAAAAGGCCGCTTGGTCGCCTTGTCGGCAACCAGCTCGACCGCCCCGATCAGGCCGGTGCCGCGAGCCTCCCCGACAAGGGGATGATCGGCAAACGAGCGAATACCCGCCTGGAAGGCCGCTTCCATCCGGGCCGCATTGCCCATCAAATCGCGTTCCTCGATGATGGCGAGATTCTCCAGCGCAACGGCCGTCGCGACCGGATGACCCGACGCCGTGAAGCCGTGGCCGAAATTGCCGATCGTGGCGGTGTTGTCGGCAATCGCATGATAGATCGCATCGGAGAAAATGACGGCGGCAAGCGGCATGTAAGACGACGTGATTTGCTTGGAGACCGTCATGATATCAGGCGTGAAGCCGTATTTCTGAGCGCCGAAGGGCGTTCCAAGACGGCCAAAACCGCAGATCACTTCATCTGCTATCAAAATGATATCATTTGCCCGGCAGATTTTCTCCACGCCTTCCCAGTAGCCGACCGGCGGTGGCAGAACGCCGCCAGCTGCCATAAGCGGTTCTCCTATGAAGGCTGCGATCGTATCAGCCCCTTCTTCCGCAATCACCGCTTCCAGCTCGGCAAGCAAACGCGCCGTGAAGGCCGCTTCGTCTTCTCCTTCCATGCCGAAACGATAGAAGTGCGGGCAGGTCAGGTGGCGAACGGGAATCGCCGGCAGGTCGAAGTCGCGATGGTTGATCGGCAGGCCCGTCAGGCTGCCGGAGGCGACGGTGATGCCGTGATAGCCCTTGGTCCGTGCCAGGAATTTCTTCTTCTTGGGCCGGCCCAGCGCATTGTTCATGAACCACATCATCTTGACGATGGTGTCGTTGGCCTCCGAACCCGACGACGTGAAGAACACACGCGTCAGGTTTTGCGGCGTCATCTCCACCAGCTTCTCCGCGAGCCGGATGGACGGCTCATGCGCCTTGGAGGAGAAGGTGTGGTAGTAGGGCAGCTTCAGCATTTGCTGATAGGCAGCGTCGGCCAACCGCTTTTCCGAAAAGCCGACGCCCACCGACCACAGCCCGGCGAGCCCTTCGATATATTCCTTGCCACGTTCGTCATACACACGGATGCCGTCGCCGCGGCTGATGATCAGCGGCCCGGTTTGTTCGTGCTGACGCAGGTTGGTGTAGGGGTGCATGGTGGTGGCGATGTC
>NZ_JBFUGJ010000597.1:0-2125 GCF_056402975.1 Mesorhizobium sp. P3_A9
GGTTCGTATTTCGCCGTATGACAGCAATGCGCGCCGCCATACATCCTTCTCCAGCATCTGGGTCTATCCAGTCGTAGATGACAGGATCGAGATCGATGTTTCAGAATCCGATGTCCGCATCGACACATATCGCTCGTCCGGTTCGGGAGGCCAGCACGTCAACACCACCGACTCGGCGGTCCGCATCACCCATATCGCCACCGGCATCGCGGTTGCCTGCCAGGCCGAACGCTCACAGCACAAGAACAAGGCGAAGGCCTGGGAAATGCTGCGCTCGCGCCTCTACGAGGAAGAGCTGAAGAAGCGCGAGGCGGTGGCCAACGCCACCGAGGCGTCGAAGAGCGACATCGGCTGGGGTCACCAGATCCGCTCCTACGTGCTGCAGCCCTACCAGCTGGTGAAGGATCTGCGCACAGGCGTCGAGAGCACCAGCCCGTCGAGCGTGCTCGACGGCGACCTCGACGACTTCATGGAAGCCTCGCTGTCGCAGCGCATCGAGGGCGGCGCGGGTGAGGCCGTGGCCGATCTGGACTAGCGCCGTCCGCCGCCAAACCTGGAGTGTGACCGCTCGCACTGGACGAAGCGGGCCATCACCAACGACTGCCGTAGTTGTGATTTCACCTGGTTGCTGCCTTGGGTGGGCCGGCGGCAACAGGTCGTCCGGCCACGCAGCAATTTCTTGCGCCGACTCACATTTCGGCTCACCATCGGACGCAGGAGGAGACAAAAGCATTTATGGCCGGTCGCGGCATATCTGCTGACGATTGGCCGCTGGGAAGACACGTTCCGGGAACGGGCAAGCGAAACGCTTGAACCTCGTTTGAAAGGAACGTTCCCATGTCTGCTGCCAGTTCCAGATCGGCCATCGCCGTTCCATCGGTTGGCCAGCTTGTCATTCCCCTTTGCGCGGCGATCGCGCTGCTGTCGGCGCCGGCCCTGGCGCATGACGCGAAGCCGACCGCGGCCAAGCCGCAAGGCTGGGCTTATCCGTTTGCCTGCTGCGCGAATTACGATTGCCACGAGGTGTCGCAAACCTCGATCAGCGAGCGCCCGGAAGGCTATGTCATCAAGGACACCGGGGAGGTGGTCGCGTATAGCGACAGACGGATCAAGGATTCGCCCGACGGAGAATTCCATTGGTGCGCGCATCAAGCAGGGCTCGATGCCGGAAAGACCATCTGCCTGTTCGTGCCGCCATCGTCTTACTGAGTTTGCTGCCGGCTGTTCAGGGCGTAAAGCCTGCTGACAGACAGTTGTCAGGATCGCTTCTTTATGGTGCCCTGCCGCATGGGCGGCCGACAATGGAGAGGTGATGTTGATGACCATCAAGGCAAGCTGCCACTGCAAGGCGACGACATTCGAGGTTTCAGAGGCACCGCARACGGTGACGCAMTGCACCTGTTCSTTCTGCTCGAAACGCGGCTCGCTCTGGGCCTATTACATCCCATCACAATTCAAGCTCACCAGCCCGCAGGAAAACGTTTCTGTCTATGAGTGGGGCTCGAAAACCGTAAAGCACGGCTTTTGCGCCACCTGCGGCTGCGGCACCTTCACGCAAACGCCGGATTGGTCGACCGGCAAGCCGGATTTCGACAATCCCAAGATCAGCGTCAATTCGCGGCTGTTCGATGATTTCGATCTCGACACCGTGGAAGTGGTGGTCATTGACGGCAAGAATCTCTGGTAGCTGGCCAAGGTGATCGTCACCTAACAGACCCCGGGAAAAGCCGTCGCGGGCATCTTTCCCGTTCCGYTTTTYGCCGYAWTTCATGKTACAAGTCGCGGGAAGGGCTGATTTGGCGCCGTCGAAAAAGGCGCGACTTGGAGAGGGACCATCTATGAAGAAGACCGTGCTCGTCGTCGTGGCGACGGCTTTGCTCGTGAGCGCTTGCACCACGACCGACCCATATACCGGTGACCAGAAGATTTCCAACACCGCCGCGGGTGCCGGTCTTGGTGCCCTGGCGGGTGCCAGCCTTGGTCTGCTTGCCGGCGGTAATGACCGCCGCAACGCGCTGATCGGCGCCGGCATCGGTGCACTGGCCGGCGGTGCAATCGGCGCCACTATGGATCAGAACGAAGCTGAACTGCGTCGGCAGCTCGAGGGCACTGGCGTCAGCGTCAC
>NZ_JBFUGJ010000598.1:0-2110 GCF_056402975.1 Mesorhizobium sp. P3_A9
AGCCATCTCAGTTCGGATTGCACTCTGCAACTCGAGTGCATGAAGTTGGAATCGCTAGTAATCGCGGATCAGCATGCCGCGGTGAATACGTTCCCGGGCCTTGTACACACCGCCCGTCACACCATGGGAGTTGGTTTTACCCGAAGGCGCTGTGCTAACCGCAAGGAGGCAGGCGACCACGGTAGGGTCAGCGACTGGGGTGAAGTCGTAACAAGGTAGCCGTAGGGGAACCTGCGGCTGGATCACCTCCTTTCTAAGGAAGAACTCTAATGGAAACGCTTAATCGCTCATCTTCGGATGGGAGATGATGAGCCTCTGCCTTTCAGTTCTCTTGGAACAAGACGGAAGAGAGTCACTCTTACCGTCGCGCATACCTTAAGCGGGTCTGCCGCCTTCGTTTCTCTTTCTTCAGCGAATGACTTTGGATCAGCGCTCGCGCGCCGTACCGCAGCCCTTTGGGCTGCTGGCGCTCCGCGAGGGCGCGGCATAAGCCGCGACGGCCGGTCGGCCTTGCGAGGCTTTGCCTCGAGGTCACCAGCTCGTTACTGGCAGAGCGCGGTCTTTAGGGCTTGTAGCTCAGTTGGTTAGAGCGCGCGCTTGATAAGCGTGAGGTCGGAGGTTCAAGTCCTCCCAGGCCCACCATCTCAGATGGAAGCTAGCTTCCCATCTCATTGATATCCGCCATCGTCTTGATGGCGATATGGGGACAACAATCAGGGGCCGTAGCTCAGCTGGGAGAGCGCCTGCTTTGCAAGCAGGATGTCGTCGGTTCGATCCCGTCCGGCTCCACCACTTTCTTCTCCGGAAGGAAGGGTGTCGAGTAGAGATGAAGGGAAAAGTCATTCGTATAAAGGTTTGTGGTGAGCAACTAGCTCGCCGCTTGTTCTGTTTGACATCGTAAAGAGAAGATTTGTTCGAACTTCATGAGCCGAAAGGTCTCATGATTTGTCGCCGGGGACGCTCAATCCCTTGCATATGATGGGTTTGCCTAACCGCACCCTCGAACCGATCTCGAGAAGCTGGTCTTTTTGTGCCAATGACATCGAATTGGATCCCGCACAGGATYTGRTYCAGGCGACAATYCCTTGGGRATTGCGCGGACGCYAACCYCGCAAGGGSRAGGCTGAAGCGACAATCCTTCGGATTGCKCGGATGGGCATTGGCAATGAGAACGATCAAGTGTCTTAAGGGCAATTGGTGGATGCCTTGGCATGCACAGGCGATGAAGGACGTGATACGCTGCGATAAGCTACGGGGAGGTGCGAATACCCTTTGATCCGTAGATTTCCGAATGGGGAAACCCACCTAAGGTACTTGGAAAATCAGAGCAGCAGGGTGACTTGCTGCTGTGGTTTCCAAGTATCGATAATAGGTAACTTACCCTGAATACATAGGGGTAAAGTGGCGAACGCGGGGAACTGAAACATCTAAGTACCCGTAGGAAAGGACATCAACCGAGACTCCGGAAGTAGTGGCGAGCGAACCCGGACCAGGCCAGTGGCGATTGAGAGACAAGCGGAACCTTCTGGAAAGTAGGGCCATAGTGGGTGACAGCCCCGTACGCGTAATGCAATCAATCGTCCTCGAGTAAGGCGGGACACGTGAAATCCTGTCTGAAATTGGGGGGACCACCCTCCAAGCCTAAGTACTCGTGCATGACCGATAGCGAACTAGTACCGTGAGGGAAAGGTGAAAAGCACCCCGACAAGGGGAGTGAAAGAGTACCTGAAACCGATTGCCTACAAACAGTGGAAGCCCAAGGTTCGTCCTGGGTGACCACGTACCTTTTGTATAATGGGTCAGCGACTTAGTGTGACGAGCAAGCTTAAACCGCTAGGTGTAGGCGCAGCGAAAGCGAGTCTGAATAGGGCGTTCAGTTCGTCGCATTAGACCCGAAACCGAGTGATCTAGCCATGAGCAGGTTGAAGGTAAGGTAACACTTACTGGAGGACCGAACCCATAACTGTTGCAATAGTTCGGGATGACTTGTGGCTAGGGGTGAAAGGCCAATCAAACTCGGAAATAGCTGGTTCTCCGCGAAATCTATTTAGGTAGAGCGTCGACCGAATACCCCAGGGGGTAGAGCACTGGATGGGCTAGGGGTCCTCAC
>NZ_JBFUGJ010000599.1:0-2105 GCF_056402975.1 Mesorhizobium sp. P3_A9
TCGATATCCTTCTTTCGATATCCTTCTTCGAGATCGGACTTGCTAAGGCCATTTGCGTCCGGCACATGCCCGTTGTGTAGCGGTCTTGTCGCTTCATTCGAAAAATCGGAAGTTTGGGGGTGTCCCATCGACTCACCTGCTCCTCTCCGCCGCTGACCTGCCTTTACTCCTTTTGGTTTGGCTCCCTCGCAAAAACTTGTCAGCGTGAACTGATACGCTCGTTAATCGTGTGTCAGGCTGCTTAGGTCTTAGGAATGGATTTAAGGAGTAGGGCATACGCCGCCCCAACGCACGGGCGTATGGCTTTCCTGCTCGTTAGAGGTAACCCAACCTGGAAGGCATACTACGATGCTGTGGAAAAGACGCATTAATCTTGGTTAACAATTTGTAATTATATCTTAGCTAGCTAATATACCGAAGCTTATGCAGCCTAGAATTGTGCAGGTCTGAAATCACACTAAAAAAGTGTATGCGGAATTGTCTCGACCTGAGAGGTGCAAACTTGCGATTAGAGGAATCGGGCCGCGATTTTAGAAAACCGTACTGACTGCTGCCGGTCCACCCTCCCTTGGGCGCTGCATGCTCGAACCTAGCGCAGCTTCTCGAATATGCTCACGACGCGTCGGCGTCACCGGTTTATCGGCCTCCGGTGGACCGCCGAATTGTTGCTCTCGTACTTCGTTCGTATGCTTTGCACATATCTAGCGTGATCGCATATAGTCCCCCAGCCCCGGCGCCGTTTCTCACAAACTGCCCGTCGGTTAGGCCCGGTGTCCTAGCCCCATCCCAACAAGGGGTGCCGGGCCGCTCCATCCAAATCCTGGTTGACTAAAGGCCCGCCGCCCCATTTGCGAGGCGACGGGCCCTCGCCCCAGCCCACACACCTATCAACGCAATTGCGGTGCCAAGGCTACTGACCCGTAACGGGTCACAGTCGGCCCAACGGCGGATAGGCTTCACATGCATTGTGTCGCGACGCCCGCCAAGGAAAAGCCCGCGCCTCTGGCGGAGAGCGCGGGCGGATCAGGGGTCATTGCCCCGATCTTCAGCAGGTGATGGAAGGCATACCCTGCCGCAAGCACAACCCGTGAAAGGTTCCATCAAGCCGATTCTGGCTTCTTCCCTTCGTCGTAAGTCGCGTTCCAGTCGCGGATGGCGCCCCACCACAGGCGGACCTGACCCATCGATTGGACCATTTCACGGACGCGCCCAATGCGATATATTGATCCGATAGTCTTCTTACCTGATCTTCGGGAAGCGCGGATCGGGAGAAGATAGCGGCGAGCACGAGGTTATGAAGAGCCAATGATAGGCTTGGAGATGACCATGTCCATCAACGACCAGATCGGATCGCCTGGTATATTGCAGGGCCGCCTTTCGGATTGCATCGCGCGGCGGACTGCCGTGGATGAGAGCCGCCGGACGCCGATCCTTAACCTGTCCTTGTTCCGCCGCAGTAAGCGCTATTCACCGAGGTACGGCCGGTGGTGGAACGCGACGGCATGCTAATCCCCAGAGATGACGAACGCATGAAATTGCGCCTCGACGAGAAGCGCGAGGGATACTTTTAACAGTGCGCCACATGGCAAAGAGCCTTGCACCCACCGACGGCGTCCGCGAGTACCTGGCGGCGCAGGAAAAAAAGTCGCTGCTGCGCTTCCTGTCCTGTGGTGCGGTCGATGACGGCAAGTCGACGCTGATCGGGCGCCTGCTGTCCGACACCAAGCAGATTTTCGAGGACCAGCTCGCCGCGCTCGAAGGCGATTCGCGCAAGCATGGCACGACCGGCGACGACATCGATTTCGCGCTGCTGGTCGACGGTCTCGAGGCCGAGCGTGAACAAGGCATCACCATCGATGTCGCCTACCGCTTCTTTGCCACGCCGAAGCGCAAGTTCATCGTTGCGGACACGCCCGGCCACGAGCAGTATACGCGCAACATGGCAACCGGCGCCTCGACCGCCGACCTGGCGATCGTGCTGATCGATGCGCGGCAAGGGGTGCTGCGCCAGACCCGGCGCCATTCGATCATCGCCTCGCTGCTCGGCATCCGCCATGTCGTGCTGGCCGTCAACAAGATCGATCTCGTCGATTTCGACCAGGCGG
>NZ_JBFUGJ010000600.1:0-2097 GCF_056402975.1 Mesorhizobium sp. P3_A9
TCTCCTTGGCGTTCTCGATGAAACGCCGCATTCCGGCCGAGGACAAGAGCTCGCTGGTGTGCGAGAAGTTGCCGCGCAGCACGGCGGGGATGATGGCGAGCTTGGTCTGCCGGTCGATCTTGCCGACGGATTGCCAGGTCTGGCCGTTGACCACGGCTTCCATCAGGCCCTGCTCGGCCTCCATGCCGAGGCTGCGGCTGAGGCCCGGATTGCGCAAGTCGCCGTCGATGAGCAGCGTCTTGGCGCCGTTGGCGGCAAGCAGCCCGGCAAGGTTGGCCGCGAYCGTCGACTTGCCTTCGCCGGGAAGCACCGAGATGACGCCGACGACGCGGCTGCCTTGCCCTTCCATGACGACATCGAAGGCGATCTTGGCGCTGCGCAGCGTTTCGGAGAACATCGATGCTGGAGCGTCAATGCTCACCCGCATTCGGGCGCGCCTTTCGATGGCGGCAGGCGATCTGGCTGCCTTGGCATCCGGCTGAGCCTCGGCCTGCTTGTCCTCCTTGGCGGGTCTGCTGCCGATGCTCGGCAGGTAGCCGAGGAATTTGAGGCCAACGCGGTCGCGTACCTCTTCGCCGGTTCGGAAGAACCGCTCGTTGAATTCGTTGAGGCCGCCGAAGCCGGCGCCCATCAGCATACCAAGCACCAGCGACAGGCCAAGCACCACCACCGTGCGCGGACTCGAAGCCGCCTGCGGCATCGAAGCATCCGAGATGATGCGGATCTTGCCGACCGGGAAGGATTGCTGCTGCGCGGCTTCCTCGTAGCGACCGAGGAACGTCTGATAGAGCGTGGTGAGCGCCGTCGCCTTCTGGTCGAGGTCACGCAACTGGACCTGCGACTGGTTGTCGATAGAGCTCTTGCCTTGCGCCGAGGCGACATTGGCCCTGAGTGCGGTTTCGCGCGCCTGCGCCACCTCATACTCGTTGCGATAGCTTTCGGTCAGTTGCTTCAGTTCACCGAAAATCTGCGTTGATATGTCGGCCTTCTCCTTGGCCAGCGCCATCGCCTGCGGATGCTGTGGGCCGAAATTCGCCTCGACGTCCTGCAGCCGCTTGGCGACCGTGAGATAACGGGTTTTCAGCGCTGCGATGACCGAGCTGCTTGGCTGGTCGGCCGATATGGCGGCGTCATTGAAMGCGTTGTCGGAGCCGCTMTCGATAATCGCCTTGTACTGCTGGTAGCGGGCGCTGGCGCGTGCCGTGTCGGCCTGCGCCACGATGAGCTGGGCGTTGAGATCAGCAAGCTGCTTGTCGCTCATCAGCTGGCCATCGCTGTTGGCGGACAGGCCGTGTTCGGCCCTGAATTTCTCGACCGCGAGCGATGCCTGCTGCGAGCTTTCGCGCAGTTCCGTCAACCGGCCCTGCAGCCAGACCGCCGCGCGCTCGGTGGCGTCGAAGCTGGCATCGAGCTGGTCGGCCAGGTAGGCCTCGGCATAGGCCTTGGTGATCGCCGCCGACAATGCCGGATCGGTCGACTGATAGCCGAGCGCGATGACGTAGCTTCGCCCAACACGCTCCGCCCTCACCTCGTTCTGCAGCTTGAGGATTGCGTAGTCGCGACTCGACGTCGCGATAAGTGCATCACGGGTTGCAGGGTCGAGCTTGCTGATGTCGCCAACCCCGGGAATGGTGGGGCTGGGGCGGACAAGCTGGATCAACCCACGGATGAAACCGACGCCCTTGGCCAGCGCCGACTGGGGCGGGTTCATGAAGGCATCGTTCTGGCTGAGCTTCAGCTTGTCCACGACCACGGCGGCAAGCCGCGTCGAGGTCAGGATCTCGATCTGGCTCAGAATGGCGGAATCGGTTTGCATCGTCGTCGACGCCGCCGAGATGTCGTCGACGATCTTGTTCAGGCCCTCGTCGATCAGCACGCTTGAGACCGAGACAAATTTGGGCGGCGTGGTCTGCAGATAGAGCATGCCCAGGAAAAGACCGATGGCGGCGCACACTGCAACGACCTTCGCCTGCCGTGCAGCCATGCCAAGCAGCCGCTCGATATCGATGAAGTCTTCGCCGTTTCCTGCGTCCGAATTCGGCAATGGCATCCTCTTGTCGAGAGGAAAATTGGCATAATTCATCGTCGGTCCAATTC
>NZ_JBFUGJ010000601.1:0-2062 GCF_056402975.1 Mesorhizobium sp. P3_A9
GCACCGCCCCTGTCGAGGAGGACCTGCAGTGCCGCGACATCCTGGCGAGCTCCCAGCGATAGCGACGGATCGACGGCGGCCTTGCCACCGGTGTCCGGCGGCTGCGTTTCCGGATTGGCCTGCTGCACGTCTGGCTGCGCCGGATCGATCGAGGCCTCGTTGAGCGGCTGGCGCTTGATGGTGCCTGGTTTTGCCGGCTGCGGCGCATCGGGATAGTTGTTGTCGTAATTGCCGTCGTCCTGCGGCGCCGGCGGATAGGCCTCGACCGAATTGTCACTATTGGGATCGTATTCGTCGGCCGGCGGTGGGATGACCCTGCCTTCCTCTTCCAACTGCTTGCGGCGGAACCGCGCCATGTCTTCCGGATCGTCGAGATAGTAGCGATCATCGTCGGCGGGAGCCCGGCCCAACTCGCGCAGCCTTGTTTCGCGGCGCAGTGCGCGCCGGTCAAGCCGTGTCTGCGGCGGCTGGATGGCGATGACCTTGCCGGTATCGGCATCGACGATCACGCGGTTGCCGCGGGCGTCGTAGTAGATGTCCAGATTTCCGTCCTGGGCGACGAGAATGCCGCCATCACTGGCAGCGCGGGCAACTCTTGGTGCGTTGTCCTGTGTCGGCGCGGCAAGCGCGGCAGAAGACACAAGCCCGGCGGCAAGCGCCGAAAGGGCAAAGATCGTGCGGAACATCGTGGCCAAACTCTCCGGTCCGTAATTGCCGCCGCCCGGCAGTGGTGTCCCTGTAAGGCGAACCCCTTCGCCAACAAACCAGTTACCCACCATATGGTTCCAACATGAACCGGGCATGAAGATGGCGGTTTTCCGGCGTATCGACGAATATTAGCTAGCTTCCGGCGAGCCCCAATTCCTTGCGCGCCTGCTTGGTCAGCTTCAGGGCGACAAGGCGGTGGCTCTCGCGCAGATAGTCCTTCAACGCACCATCATCCATGCTCTGGCTTGTCCGACGCTGGATCCATGTCATGCCGCGCGAGGCAAGGTATGGCGCGGGCCGCAAGCCCGGCTGCTCCTTCAGCACATCATAGGCGATGTCGGAACATTTGAAGGTGACGAAGAGCTGCTGGCCCTGGTCCCAGCCGCCGATCGCAAACATCTTGGCCCCGACCTTCCAGACATGGGCGCCGCCCCACTGGACAACATAGTTTGTCGCGGGCAGCGAGGCGCAGAAGCTGTTGTAGTCGTCCAGCGTCATCCGCGCCCCCATCAATATGGAATGAAAACGCCGCGCGTCCAGCCTGGACGCGCGGCGTTGGATCAGGCCGCCGCTTCGGTCGCGACGACTGTCGGCTTCGAGCGGAAGTTCAGCCGGTCGGAACCGGACGTGACCTTGACAGTCGAGCCGTCGAGAATCTCGCCGAGCAGGATCTTCTCCGCCAGCGGGTCCTGCAGTTCTTTCTGCATCTGCCGCTTCAACGGCCGCGCGCCATAAGCCGGGTCGTAGCCCTTGGCCGCCAGCCACTCGATCGCCTCGTGATCCAGCGACAATGTGATCTTGCGATCGGCAAGCAGGCTTTCCAGCCGCTTGAGCTGGATCTCGACAATGCGGTCCATGTCTTTGCGGCGCAGCCGGTGGAACAGGATCACCTCGTCGACGCGGTTGAGGAACTCGGGCCGGAACGACGCCTTGACCACATTCATCACCTCGTCGCGCACGGCGTCGACATCCTGGTCCTCGCCGAGATTGACCAGATATTCGGCGCCGAGGTTCGACGTCATGATGATCAGCGTGTTGCGGAAATCGACCGTGCGGCCCTGGCCGTCGGTCAGACGGCCGTCATCGAGCACCTGCAGCAGCACGTTGAAGACATCGGGATGTGCCTTCTCGATCTCATCGAACAGCACGACCTGATAGGGCCGGCGCCGCACCGCTTCGGTCAGCGCGCCGCCCTCCTCATAGCCGACATAGCCGGGAGGCGCACCGATCAGCCGGGAAACCGAGTGCTTCTCCATGAACTCCGACATGTCGATGCGCACCATGGCGCTGTCGTCGTCGAACAGGAAGCTTGCCAGCGCCTTGGTCAGTTCGGTCTTGCCGACGCCCGTCGGTC
>NZ_JBFUGJ010000602.1:0-2054 GCF_056402975.1 Mesorhizobium sp. P3_A9
GTCTACTATGCGGCGGTAGAGCGCCGTGGTTTCGTCGAAAACACCAAATGAGCGGCGGTTCCTGGCTGAAGCGTTCGATACTCGATCTTGGCGCCCAGGCTGATGCACATGGCGTGGATGATTCTGCTGCCAACGCCGGTCCCTTTGGCCGGCGTACCTTCAGCCTTTCCAACCCCATCATCTTCGACCACCAGTTCGGCTTGCTCGCCCGGCAGCTTGCTGAGCCGGACGCGGACTTCTCCGACACCATCCGGATAGGCGTATTTGAAGGCATTGGTGACCAGTTCGGTGATCACCACGCCAAGGTTGATGCTGGTGTCAGTTTCGAGCTTGATGGGGTCGACGTGGTAAGACAGGCTTACACCTTGAACCTGGCTGCGCATCGACGTTCGCAGGTGATCGAGCAATCCGCTCAGATATTCGTCCAACTCAACCGAACGGACGTCGGATGAGCCATAGAGCCGCCTGTGCACGAGCGAAATCGCAAAGATGCGATCCTGGGTTTCGGCCAGTGCGTCCTTGGAAGCGCGATCTCCGACAGCCTTCGATTGCAGGTTCACCAGCGACGAGACCAGAGCCAGGCTGTTGGCGACGCGGTGATTGACCTCTGACAAAAGCACTTCGGCCCGATCGCGCGCCTTGGCCAGGTCCTCGGTGCGGGTGGCGACCCGTTGCTCCAACTCGCTGTTGAGCGCGTTGACCTCGTCGCGCGTATCGCGAAGTTCCCTGGTGTATCGCGCGGCACCATAGGCTGCTCCGCCAACCACGGCGACGATGACAAACCCGCCGATTGCCGAAACAAGTCGCAGCCATCCGCTGTTGGCACGCTGTTCGGCGACGCCTGACGTCAGCCGGTCATCCGCTCGTCCAATGATCCCCGAAAAGAACACGTTGGCTTCGTCGGTCAGAGCCTTGCCTCTGTTGGTGCGGAATATCGCCAGTATCTCGGCATCGCGCTGATCTCGCTTTAGAGCTATCGTTTGATCGAGCTCATCAAACTTGGTGGTTATGATCGCAGACAGCCGTTGCAGCGTGGATTCCGAATTGGCATAGGATGTCAGCAGGGTCTGCAGCGCCTGCAGATGACGCTGCGCCTGGGCCTTGGCGGTCTGGTAAGGCCCCAGGTAAATCTCGTTCCCGGTGATGACGAAGCCGCGCTCACTCGCCTCGGCCGTCTGCATTGCATTTCTCAACTCGACGGCCGCGATACGCGTGTCGCGCRCCTCAATCGCATTGTCGAAATAGGACTGAGCTCTCTGCCCCAGCCAGAAGTTGGTGGCGACGATGGCCATAAGGGCTACGAACCCGATGAGCAGGGACGCGGATGTGAGTCGGACAATTTTGCGGCTGGAAACTGGCATTCGGGCATACCTGCCCGATTTTGAGTGACCGCGCCATCATGTAGTGAGAGCTAATAAGCCGCACACGCAAAACTTGCTACTTTGCGTTGACTTTGCGCCGACACCCGACGTCGATCAGCCGGCACCCGCCAACATCTTTCCGCACCGCGAACTGGTGGAGAACTACAGGGCGGCGCCGCTAACCGCCTAATGTCCTACTTCGGGCATCTCTCAAAAAAAGCGGATCGCTGGATTTCCGGCAGGCCTTCGAACCGAACCCGAACCACCTCGATCCTCGCCCCAACCTTCTGAAAGACAAGATGCATGTTGTCGTAGTCGTGTTGGGACGCTGCTTTGCCATCTGATCGGGTGACCGTTACGGGATGGAGGCCTATCCCGATTTCATCACGGGCAACGAGTGCCGATTCAGTGACTTGATCGACAGTGGTAACCAACACGCCGCCATGCTTGTCCAGGATGGTCGCCGTCGCCTCTCCGCCGGACGGTGCCGCAAACGTAACTCTATCCATCGCCGACTGAGAAATGTCCTTGCCGCAATCCGGCGACCACACTCCCATGAGGCCAAATTGTTTCATAGGCCCGCCGATGTCATCGCCAAAAGCTGGGGCGCAGAACACACCAGATGCCAAGAGAACCCCGAAAAAGCTGCGCATTGCCCCTCCTGCAAGCTATTCCCATGCCGCACGCGTAAGC
>NZ_JBFUGJ010000603.1:0-2030 GCF_056402975.1 Mesorhizobium sp. P3_A9
TTCTGGCAGTCGATCAAGATGACTTGGAGACGACTGCGGTGGAAACCGCCGCGCATATGACGGATTTCGAGGCAGTTAAAGTTGCGGACTTGATCTGCGACTTCTTCACTGATCTCGAATGAATCGGGCGATATTGAACATCGAAGCCCGTTTCCTCCGTCGACGCCCATGCGAGTTTGAATGACAACCACCGCTGAACATCTCAAACCCCTTCTTTGGGAGCCCAAGAACTTGATCCGAGCTGTCGAAGCCGCGGGCGTGACCCTTTGGTCTTGGAACGTGGACAGCGATGCGTTGGCCATGGATGACCGCGCTTATGACCTTTGGGGCATCCCGCGAAGTGCAGAGGTCAAGTTTGAAGACCTGTCCGCGCACATCCATCCTGCCGACCGAGACCGGGTGCGGGCAGCCTTCACCGCCACGCGAGCGATTGTTGGCCCCTATGAGATCGACTTCCGGATCATGATCGGCGACGAACTCAAATGGATTTCCGCGCGTGGTCAAGGCGACGACGAAGGGATCGTTCAGCGCCTGATGTTCGGCATCTTCATTGATGTGACCGGCAGAAAGCAGGCCGAGGAGAGCCGTGAGCTTCTCGCCGGCGAAATGAGCCACCGCGTCAAGAACCTGCTGACCATAGCCTCCGGCCTTACGGCCATCAGCTCGCGTTCGACGACCACCACTGGTGACATGGCGCGCGAGCTTACCCAGCGGCTGACGGCCCTGGGGCGCGCCCATGATCTGGTGCGGCCGGTGCCCGGCCAGACCGAGGCCGCCTCGGCGCTGCTTGGCGACCTGATCACGGTCCTGCTTGCACCCTATGACGACCTGGGGGCGTTCAGCGGCCGCATCCGGGTGTCGGTACCAAGGATGAGCGTCGGTGAATCCTCGGCAACTATCCTGGCGCTGATCATCCATGAACTTGCCACCAATTCCCTCAAATATGGTGCCCTGTCGGCCGAGGCCGGGACGCTGGATGTTTCATGCTCGGCGCAGGACGAAGCAGTGACCATCGTCTGGACAGAAAGTGGGGGCCCTTTGGTTGAACCACCCACAGCTGCCCTAGGCTACGGGAGCAGGCTGGTTGAGCGCAGCGTCACAGGACATCTGCGTGGTTCGATCGACTATGATTGGTCAAAACAAGGCCTCATCGTCACGCTGAAAGTCCAACCAGAGCGCCTCGCGCAATAGCCAGTCACTCGCCGTACACGCTTGGGGCATCCCTGCGATTTTGGCTTGCGCAAACGACGGTGGCGGGCTCCCAATGTCTCGTTTAGAATAATATGTAGGACAATAGCCGGATCCACCGTGGTTATGCCGGTGAGGTGCCTGATCGGCCTGGCGCTCTGTCGCCAGCGTTTGATAGGGACGGGCGGCAAACAACCTATCTCAAACGGTATTCGACCAAAGAAATACGGTATCCGTTCCGGTCGACGGAGGTGCCCGGCCTAGTGTCCTCCGGTGAATTTACTGGACCGTAGGCGTTGCGGGCGGTAAAGCGGCCTGATAGGAGGCCCAGGCCCAATGGACCCCAAGAGGCTGGACCACAAGCTCGACTGTAAGGCATGCGGGACAGTCCAGTTGGACATCCCCGATCACGCCACTGACAGTACTCCCATCCATTGCAGCAACTGCGGCCGCTACCTTGGCGACTGGGGGGAACTGCAGGACGACTTCCACAGGCAAGCTGGCGATGCCCAAGCGTTCGACCTGAACCATGGGAACATCATCAAAAAGTAGCGCGAGAACGCACAGCCTCGGCGATCAATGCTGGTTCTCAGCGGCGGTGACCCGCGCCAATTCGAGGAGAGCGGCGAAGGGGCGGGTCATTGCGCGCACCAGCTCCACGGAGCTCCTACTCAGCCGCTATCCTCAATGGCATTGTTGCTCGGCAATACCGGATAGGCGCCCAGTTAGGCGATGGTCCGTGTGTCGCGGGGATTTCCTTTCAGTGCGATCACTCCTTCCTCCAGATTGCGGTGGTTGCTGATTTACCCCAACTACGCTGCCCTGCTTGGATAGTGTGAAGC
>NZ_JBFUGJ010000604.1:0-2029 GCF_056402975.1 Mesorhizobium sp. P3_A9
CTCCTTGATGACGTCAATCCGCGCAAGAACGATTCTGCTTATCTGGCCTTGAGCAGCCATCCGAATATCGAACTGAAATTGTTCAACCCGAGTGGCATCAGAGCCCGCGGCATCATGCGTAGCGTGGAAGTTGTCCTGCGGCTTTTTGCGTTGACACGTAGGATGCACAACAAGGCATGGATCGCTGACGACGCCGTCGCCATCGTCGGCGGGCGCAACGTTGGCGATGCCTATTTCGATGCGGCGGAAACCAATTTCCGCGACCTCGACCTGCTGCTGCTGGACCCCGCCGTGCAGCAGACCACGCAGATATTCGAGACTTTCTGGGCCTGCCAGGAAGCAAGGCCAGTTGCTGCGCTGGGCGCGGTTGCGCAGACCACGCATGCCCATCAATTGCTGGCCTCGTTTTCGGTCGGGATGCTGCGCAATTGACGTTGTCGGCTCAGATTTCCGGTTTGATGGGGCCAGAAAGTGCCGATCTCCTACAGACCGCCCTGCAGAGTGCCTCGAGCAGATTATCCGGAACCTGGGCTGCGGTTATCGGAGTAGTCACTTTGTTGGTGACCGCATCTGGCGTTTTTGGCGAAATGCAGCAATCGCTTAACGCCATATGGAGGGTTGAACCTCAGGGAAGTTCGTTGTCGCGTCTGGTCCGGGCGCGTGCGGCAAGTCTGGGTTTGGTCGCGGCGCTCGGTTTCCTGTTGCTCGTGTCTCTCGTTGCCAGCGCAGCGATCTCGGCCTAGGGAAACATCATCAACGCTCAGCTGCCGTTTGGTACAATCGTCCTCGGCGCGATAAACGCCGTCGTTTCGTTTGTCCTGATTTCAGTGATGTTCGCGGCCATCTACAAAGTTTTACCCGATCGAACACTCGAATGGCGGGACGTTGGGATCGGTGCTGTTATGACCGCCGCCCTGTTCACGCTCGGAAAGTCGCTTATCGGCTGGTATATCGGCACCAGCGCGATCGCCTCGTCCTACGGGGCCGCCGGTGGGCTGCTCGTCATCCTCCTGTGGGTTTACTACTCATCGGAAATTTTTCTCCTCGGTGCCGAGTTCACGCGCGCCTATTCCATTCGACACGGCAGCAGGTCGGATCTGGAGGCATTGGCTGACAGTCCTTTGCCTGCACGACATATCCCAATTCGATCAGAGCAAACTTCTTCCTCCGCGGGAGTGATTACGCTGTTGGGGGTGGCGTGCGCGAGCGCAACGATGACCTCTCTTATGCTCGGACTTCGGCGTCGCAAGGCCGACAGGGAAAGCTGACCTCGGCTTATCCACCACTCCCTCTTATTCCAGACAGCCCTCGCTGTCAGAAGAGGCCCCCGTATGTTCGCGTCGCCGACCGCTTGGTGCGCCCTGGCCTGCCTATATGTGGAAGGTTGAAGGAACTTTAGCGTTTCGACTTTGTTTCGCTTGGACATTCCAAAGGAGCCAATGGCATGGGACCGAAATCATCGCGCGATATGCCGGGACCAAAACCTCGCAAGGACCAGGATACGGACGCCCGAGAGGCTGTTGTCAAAACCCCCGCCAAGACAAACGATTGGGATCGCGAGTTGGTCCATGGTGATGGAGACACCATCGGAATCGAGGCCAAGCCCGGTCGAACACCGCCGCTATAGCCGCACCTATGGGCGAAGTGGGCTTCCTCAGTGGTCGGCGGCATGGCTTCAACTGTCTCGCCAATCTTTCGAAGCGACTCTGTTTAGTCAGTTCCTTCAGATGCGAGCAGCGATCAGTTGCGCATGAGCGACACAAACAGCGCGCTCGCTGTCGCTTGATTTGTTCCGAAGCTCTCGGGCTGACAGGGCCGCCGCACACCATGCTCAACCCCGTTTGCCGACCTTCTCGACCTTGCCAAAACTGACCTCCGGCGGTGCTTTCGATCTGGGCGATGTTGTTGACGGTTCCGATACCGTCGTCGCTGGGGATGATGGTTGCATAGCAAGTAGACATTGTTAATTCTCCTCTTGGGGTCAAAGGCATTGGGGGGCGCAACACATGGCGCGTGCTAAGTATTACGT
>NZ_JBFUGJ010000605.1:0-2024 GCF_056402975.1 Mesorhizobium sp. P3_A9
GGAGAGCACTATGCCGCGTAAGCCAGCAGCCGAAGCCAACGCATCGTCCGCCACCGTCCACGACTTGACCTTGGTCAGAGGCCAGGGAGGAGAATTGCATCAAGTTGCGGAGGGCGAGACTGACGTCCTGACAACAGCCCAGGGCGGGCCGGTCTCAGATGACCAGAACACGCTCAAGATCGGCGCACGTGGTCCCACGCTGATCGAGGATTTTCATTTCCGCGAGAAGATTTTCCACTTTGACCATGAGCGCATTCCTGAGAGGGTAGTGCATGCGCGTGGCTATGGCGCCCACGGCTTTTTCGAAACCTACGAGTCGCTCGCAAAATATACGCGCGCCGACATCTTCCAGCGAGCTGGAGAAAAAACGCCGGCATTCGTGCGGTTCTCGACGGTGGCCGGCAGCAAGGGGTCATTCGACCTTGCCCGCGACGTCCGTGGATTTGCCGTGAAGCTTTATACCAAAGAGGGCAACTGGGATATCGTGGGAAACAATATCCCGGTGTTCTTCATTCAGGACGCGATCAAGTTTCCCGATGTCATCCATTCGGTCAAGCCGGAGCCCGACCGTGACTTCCCGCAAGCGCAGTCGGCGCACGACACGTTCTGGGACTTTATCAGCCTGACGCCGGAATCGATGCACATGATGATGTGGGTGATGTCGGACCGCGCCATCCCGCGCTCTTTCCGCTTCATGCAAGGGTTCGGCGTACACACCTTCCGGCTCGTCAATGCGGCCGATGAATCGACTTTCGTGAAATTCATCTGGAAGCCCAAGCTTGGCATGCAATCAGTCGTGTGGAACGAAGCGGTCAAGATCAACGGCGCCGATCCCGACTTTCATCGCAGGGACCTCTGGAACGCCATCCAATCAGGCGATTTCCCCGAATGGGAGTTATGCCTGCAATTGTTCGACCAGGAGTTTGCCGACAATTTCGACTTCGACATCCTTGATCCGACCAAGATGATTCCGGAGGAGATCTTGCCGCCGATACCTGTCGGGCGTCTTGTTCTCGACCGGATGCCGGACAATTTCTTTGCCGAGACCGAACAGGTCGCGTTCATGACCCAGAATGTTCCGCCTGGTATCGACTTCAGCAACGATCCGCTGCTGCAGGGCCGCAACTTCTCCTACCTCGACACACAGCTGAAACGCCTGGGCAGCCCCAATTTCACGCATCTGCCGATCAACGCGCCGAAATGCCCATTCCATCATTTCCAGCAGGACGGCCATATGGCGATGCGCAATCCGGTTGGACGAGCCAACTACCAGCCGAATTCATTCGGCGTCGGCCCGCGCGAATCCCCTGACCGTGGGTTCCGTTCCTTCGCTGACGGGGAGGATGGCCAGAAGGTCCGGCTGCGGCCCGAAAGTTTCGCCGACCACTACAGCCAGGCTGCCCAGTTCTTCAACAGCCAGACCCCACCCGAGCAACGCCACATCGCTCAGGCCTTGACCTTTGAACTGAGCAAGGTTGAAACCCCAGCCATCCGCGAGCGGATGATCGCGCACTTGCTGAACATCGATGAGGGACTGGCTGTCACGGTCGCCGACAAGCTCGGCATCACCGAGATGCCGAAGCCGGCCGACGCCGCTGTATCGCCGCGCACGGATCTCGAGCCCTCGCCAGCGCTGAGCATCATTGCCAATGGCCCGGAGAGCTTTGCTGGCCGCAAGGTTGGCGTCCTGATCGGCACCGGCACGGACGCCGGTCTCTTCAAAGCCTTGCAGGCTGCCATTGAGAATGAAGGGGCCGCCATGGAAGTTATCGCGGCAAAGGTCGGCGGCGCGGTGGCCAGCGATGGCACCAAGATTGTGGCCAAGCATATGATCGATGGCGGCCCATCGGTATTGTTTGACGCGGTCGCCATCCTGCTCACCGAAGAGAGTGCCAATCTGCTGGCCGGCGAAGCAGCGGCTCGCGATTTCGTGGCGGATGCCTTTTCTCATTGCAAGTTCATCGGCTTCACGCCCGGCGCCGTGCCGCTTCTGGCCAAAGCGGGCGTCGAGCCCGGGGCTGACG
>NZ_JBFUGJ010000606.1:0-2008 GCF_056402975.1 Mesorhizobium sp. P3_A9
CTGTCACGCCAAGCACGCCGAAGCCAAGCCGACGGCAGAGATTGCGGAACCGGGCGTCGCTTTCGCGCCCCTTGCCGCGCGCCGACATGCGCGCCGCCAGCCAGACTTCGTCGCAAGCGGCGGCACGATCGACGCCCTGCAGCACGAGTTCCAGATTGAACTGCAGCTTCAATTCGCAGATGACGACGACCGGCGGCTCGCCTTCACGCAGCGCGACGATGTCGCAGCCGCCGATTTCGCCCTTTACGACGAAGTCGAGATTTTCGAGGAACCGCTTCACCGGCGCATAGAGTGAGGTCTCGTTCATGCCTCAAGGCTTAGCCGATTCGAAGAGAAAAGCCTTCCGGCTTCGGGGCGCGCGGCGCCCCCCGAACTCTCAAGAATGAATTTTTCCAAGGAAGGACAAAAGCAAGCTGTTGAACTGCTCTGGCCGTTGCAGCGGCGCGAAATGGCTGACGCCGGGCAGGGTGATCAATTCCGACCCCGGGATACTGTGGGCCAGATAGGCCGCGTGCTCGTCTCTGATGAACTCGTCATGCTCGCTTTGAACGATCGCCACGGGCACGCGCGTCCGTGCCAGGTCGGCGGCGGAATAATTGGGTTCGGTCTTCATCATCACGCCGACGGCTTTGACGAATGCATCGAACTGGTCCGGTGTCGCCGACAGTTCGGCATAGTCCTTGGCATGCCGGCCGAAACACCGCTCGACAACCGGGCTTGGCGCGAATTCCTTGGTGCCGCTCGGATCCATGTTGCAGCCGAAGAAGAACACGCCCGTGACGCGTTCGGCGGCTTTCATGCCAAGGATCAGGGCAACGCAGGCGCCATCGCTCCAACCCACCACGGCCGCCTTTTTCAAGTGCAGGGCGTCCATCACGGTCAGGACGTCGGAAGCCATCAGTTCGTATTTGTACGGCCGTTCGTCGCGGGTGCTGCGCCCGTGGCCACGGCTGTCGATCACCACGACCTGGTAGCCGTGCTTGACCAGCGCGGGAACCTGAAATCCCCAATTGCCGCTATGACCGAGGCCGCCATGCAACAAGATCACCGGAGGGCCGGCGCCGAACGTGGCGTACCAGATTTTTGCGCCCTCATGCTCCACCCGACCTTCGTCTCTCGTGGCAGGCAGAGGCGTTGCGCCATGCGTTTCGAATTTCCTGAGATCGTCGTCGTGATAGTCCATGCCGGGAAAGCCTCGAGGCGAATGCGCAGGGCCTACGATTATTGCTGGTATCCGCCAAAACCAACCCGCGACGGGAAGTCTGCTGCCATCAGGCGACACCGCCAATTTCGAGCGGCAAAAGATCCTGCGCTGCCGATGTCAGGCTTCGGTGCTCGGCACTGGACGGGTTGATGACTTCTCGCGGGGCAGGAGCGGATAGCTGACCTGGCCGAAATAGCTGGCGGGGATCGGATCATCGACGCCGTATTTTTCCGGCACCTTGTTGCCGGTTGCATTGTAGGTGCCGAACACCATGTCGAGGACAGGCAGCTGCCCGGCGAAGTTCTTGTCATAGGCTTCGCGCTGGTTGGCATGGTGCCAATGATGGAACTGCGGGCTGGCGATCAGCCACTTCAAGGGGCCGAACGGGATCCGCAGGTTTGAATGAACAAGCAGCGTGTGTCCAAAATAGATGGATGAAAAGACGGCGATCGAGGCTTCGGAGAAGCCGAGGAAAAAGATCGGCGTCAGCGATATTGCCTTTGTGAGGATTGCGTCGACCGGATGGGAGTGGAAGGCGCCGAGCCAGTCCAGCTCGTCAATGCCATGGTGAACGGCGTGGAATTTCCAAAGCGCGGGGATTTCGTGGAAGGCCCGGTGCGTCCAGTAGACGCCGATATCGGTGATCAAGATGATTTCCGCGACCTGCAGCCAGATGGGCTGGCCGCCAACGGCGTGCGCAATTGATTGCGGGACCAGGATTGCGGCGGCGTCGAGGGTGTTGGCGGCGATCAGGACGATGACCACTTTTATGATGAGGCCGTTGAACAGCACATAGATCAGATC
>NZ_JBFUGJ010000607.1:0-1997 GCF_056402975.1 Mesorhizobium sp. P3_A9
GCCTTCATGTCCGGTGTTCATCGCCTGCAGCATGTCGAAGGCTTCCTCGCCGCGCACCTCGCCGACGATGATGCGATCGGGCCGCATGCGCAGCGCGTTCTTGAGCAGTTCTCGCTGGCGGACCTCGCCCCTGCCCTCGACATTTGGAGGACGGGTCTCCAGACGCCCGACATGCGGYTGCTGCARTTGCAGYTCSGCCGCATCCTCGATGGTGATCAGGCGTTCCCTGGATGGGATGTAGCTCGATAGCGCGTTGAGCAAGGTCGTCTTGCCGCTGCCGGTGCCGCCGGAAACCAGGATGGATTTGCGTGCCTGTACGGCGATCCGCAACAGCTCAACCATCGGGGGCCGAATAGAATTGAGCACCACGAGACGTTCGAGCGAATAGGGATTCTTGGAAAATTTCCGGATCGAGACCAGCGGGCCGTCCACCGAGATGGGTCGCACCGCGATGTTGACGCGCGATCCGTCGTCCAGCCGGGCATCAACCATCGGCGACGATTCATCGACGCGCCTGCCGATGTTCGAGACGATCTTGTTGATGACCCGCAGCAGATGCGCCTCGTCGCGAAACCGGATTGCCGTCTCTTCGACGATGCCACGCCGCTCGATAAAGACGCGCTTGTGGGTGTTGATCATTATGTCGGTGATCGTATCGTCCTTGAGCAGCGGCTCGATCGGCCCGAGCCCCAGCATCTCGTCGGCTGTCTCGCTGGTCAGTTGGTCGAGTTCGCGCGCATTCAGCGGCACGTTTCGGTTTCGAACGAATTCGCGAACGATCGGAAGGATCTCGCTCAGGATCTCATCCTTGGAGGCACTTTCAAGAGCGGTCAGATTGAAACGATCGATGAGGTGGCGATGAAGCTCGACCTTGAGCGTCAGAAAACCATCGCCATGGGACTCGATGTCGGCGGCCGGCGAAAGTGCCGGCGCAATGGGCAGCACCACTAACGACTCGGGCTTAGCGGCCACCGGCTGCTCGCTCGCCCCCTTGATAAACCGCCCTAGCATAATCGCCTATGCTCCCCTTCGATGCATATTAGCGGAAACTAAACATTAACCAAGTGGGGCACAAGCGCCCGGACGCCTGCGCGTAGTCAATACTTTCAACATAGTTAAGGACCGTCGCCGAAAAATATCGTTTTTATTTCAGGCTCTGCGTCACTCAAATATCAGGATGCATTGAGCTGCGGGGCATTCCGCAACCCTGGCGTGCTCCGGCACCTAAGCCATCCCGAAATTTTCCTCTAACCCCTTAGATATAAAGGAATATGCTATATGGCTAAAGTAGGAGTTACTCAATTAGGTGAACGACATAATTGTGAACGAATGGTTAAGAGCGCTTGAAAAATTAGACGAATCAAGCTCTTGCTGGAATTTAACGTCGCGCTCAACTCGCGAGTTCATGTATTGGGAAGTTAAGGAACCGTTAATCGCGTTTGACTCGGCAATTTCTCGGGACCTAGGATCGAGATGACGGGGGATGCTGGGTATGGGGTACATCCTTGGCTCTGTCTCGTCGGGTTCAACCTCCAAAGGGAGAAATTGACATGAAGAAGCTCATGACGATGACCCGGCAGTTCCGCGACGATGAGAACGGCGCTGCTATGGTCGAATACTCTATCCTGATCGGCATCATTGCCGCGGCATCGATTGTTGCGGTCATTGCCATCGGCGGATGGGTCGGCAGTCAGTTCAGCGGCCTCTGCACGAAGCTGGYCGGCAAGGGTCTCGATGCTGCTGGCACCGGCACTGGCGCTTGCGTCCCAGGTTGACCAGGAGAGATAGCCATGAAGCGGCTTATCGATGTCGCCAGGCAGTTCAACTCCGATGAAAACGGCGCTGCCATGGTGGAGTACTCAATCTTGATAGGCATCATCGCAGCAGCATCGATCGTTGCGATTATTGCTATCGGCGGATGGGTCGGCAGTCAGTTCACCGGCCTTTGCGCAAATCTGAACACCAAGGGCATCAAGGCCGACGGCACTGCCGGCGGC
>NZ_JBFUGJ010000608.1:0-1992 GCF_056402975.1 Mesorhizobium sp. P3_A9
GCCCGGCGCCGGGCCGCCTAGCCGGTATAAACCGCGTGAAGACCAATCTCGACGGCTGTGTGCTGCAAAGATCTACGATCCTGGGAAGCACACGGTCCATCCATGGCAACGACCATTGCGACGGCTCGCGGAACATCGCCTGCATGTCGACGCAGATGTGCACTGCGTTGCTGCCAATGGGTTCCTCGCGCACCGTAGGGTCAGCGCGAGATCGAAAATTGCGGAGAGGATTGTTGCGCATCGAACGCAACACCCAGGCCATGAGCCACGGCGCTTGCGGCGATCATGTCGTTCAGTTGGCTTCTGGAAACCGGACAGGCTTTCATGACAGTCAGGACAGCCGATGCTGCCTGCCTCACCGACACAACATCGTGCCGCTTCTTCCGCACCTCGACGTACTGCTCGATAAGCATCTTGAGGCGGCGCTCCTCTACCTCGTGTGACATCTTGATACTCCACCCAGATCAACCGCGACCGGCGGTGCCCTTGTGGCACCCGCGGGATTTCGATTGCTGTTAATTTGCGGCCCCGATCCTTGTTCCACCGCTCGGGCCGAAGGCGTCAACTTCGTCAACGATTGTCGCGACCAGATTGGCGTCCGCAGCGAATTCGCCAACGATCGGCAACGCTTTAACGCCTCTCACGTTCAAGGTTTTAGTCGGTACCAAGGAAGCCTTAATGGACGAAAAAGACCTGTCCCATATTCACGGTGATCAGCCGGCCGCAGTCACGGCGGATGCGCTGCCAGACCGCAAGGAGTTGGCGGCCACAGCGTTTCAGCGGACACGCATGCCGATGGTGGTCACCGATGCCACCCAGCAGGATTACCCTATAGTCCTGGCAAACGAAGCTTTTCTGAAATTAACAGGATACGATGCAGGAGAGGTTCTCGGCAAAAACTGCCGGTTCCTGCAGGGTCCGGCAACATCCAAAATCGCCCTTTCCGAGATACGAGCCGCGATAAGAGAGGAGCGCGCGGCCAGTGTCGAACTCCTCAACTACCGCAAGGATGGATCTGCCTTCTGGAACCAGCTCCATTTCAGCCCAATTCACGATGACAGCGGCCGTGTTGTGTATCACTTCGGCTCTCAAATCGACCGCACAGACTATCGCAGGATCCAGTCTCTGGAAGACTCCGAGCACCGGCTTCTTCTAGAGGTAGACCATCGCGCCAACAATGTGCTTGCGCTTGTCGACAGCATCGTTCGGCTTACTCGATCGGACGACGCTGCCTTGTATGCGGCCTCCGTACAGCAGCGTGTGCAATCTCTGGCCCGAGCCCACACCTTGCTTTCCCGGCGCGGCTGGCATCAGATTCCGCTACGGGAGGCCATTCGCACTCAGATAGAGCCCTACGGGGCGTCACGGGCAGTTTTGAGCGGCCCAGAGATCATGCTTGCAGCTCATGCGGTCCAACCGCTTGCGTTGTTCATTCATGAGCTCGCCGTAAACGCGGCGTCGCATGGCTCGCTCTCGCACGACACCGGCCAGGTCGCAATCAGTTGGAACGAAATCCCGCAAACCAAAGGGCTCGCGCTCGTTTGGGAAGAAACGGGAGGCCCGCCGCCTGCGGGCATCCGAAAGGCAGGCTTTGGCACTGTGATCGCCGAAGCTACGATACGGCGGCAGCTTCAAGGATCTACCGAGCGCGAATGGTTAGATCGCGGCGTTCGAATCGTCGTCGAGGTGCCTAACGTCACCAGCGAAACGTAGCAACCGTTCACCGCACATGAGCGAGCAGTCGTAGCGGCAAAAGCTGCGTCGGTCAGCGCCGACACGATGTGCACACCATTCGAAGCTGTGCTCTGTCAGAAATTCAGCAAAATGAAGGGCCCACTTTGCGGGCCCTTCTTTTGCAAGCCTGAAGACGCGGCTTCACAGCTTGACTGCGGCTTCCCGCGCCCACAGCCTCAGACCCCTGCAACTTTCAATGAAATCCGTGGCACTCGCCTTGTCAGCCAGCGGCAGCATTCCCTCGTCAGCCCCGGGCTC
>NZ_JBFUGJ010000609.1:0-1988 GCF_056402975.1 Mesorhizobium sp. P3_A9
AAAGGGAAGAATGCGTCGTTTGAAAACTGGAGTCCAGTTAACTGGGGTCTGGCGTAGGCGGGGTCCATGCTTCCGCCCAATCTGCCGGCCAGCTTGATCATGCCCCGGCGCTTGGCATTTTCCCGCCCCTTACGCGTAATCTTAGTATCCCGGTTCTTCCCGGAAATCCTGTAGCGACGCATGCCGCAGGTCTTCCTCGCCACGCAGGTACTTCACTGTGGCCACGAGCCCCGGCTTGACCCACTGCGTCGCCGGCCGCTTCATGCCCTTCGGAGGAGGCCCTGCATGGTCCTGCACACGCTTCCAGAGCCTCTCACGTAACTCCCGGTTCAATGTGATGAAGGCCGATCCGACATATCGGCCAGTCCCTCGCTCCGCCATCAGAGCGAAGGCGGGCTTGCCGGCCTCCCGTTCGACGCCAAGCACGTCAAACTCACCGACTGAATAGCACTTCGTCTTAAGCCAGTTGGTCGATAAGCCACTGCGATATTTGCTGCCCCGACGCTTCGACACCATTCCTTCAAGCCCGGCTTGGTCAACAAGGTGAAAGATCGCCCTCGCCTCCCCCGGTAGCGCTTGGCTGAACTGAATGCGGATGTCGGGTGGAATCAGGCTCTCTAGGACCTCGCGGCGGTCCTCCAGCGCCATGTCGCGCAGATCGTGGCTGTTAAGGTGGAGAAGGTCGAAAGCGACGAAATAGAGATCATGCTGGCGCTGCGTTATGGCTGATCGGAGTGCGCCGAAGTCCGACAGGCCTGCTTCATTTAGGACGATGATTTCACCGTCGACGATGGCAGTTTCGGCTCCAAAGGACCTCGCGGCGGCGGCGAGGTCGCGGTACTTGGAGGTCCAGTCGAGACCGCGACGGGTGAAAATTCGGATGTCAGATTTTTCGACTATGATTTGAGACCGGTAGCCATCGAATTTGACTTCGTGAATCCAGTCGTCGCCCGCCGGGGGCTTCTCTATCATTTCGGGCATCAACGGCGGAATGAACTTCAAACGCATGAACGGACCTACAAAACCCACGATTCAATCCGTTGGGGTATATTAGGTTCCAATAACGTTCCGGTCCACGCCTGAACGCCGCACCGAAATATCCAAGAGAGCGGCTACGCTATTTTTTTGGGTCCCAGTCTGACACCTTGGTCGGTTCCAGCGGACGCAGACCACCCCTCATTGAGCCGAGTGCCACTGCAGCCGTGGCTTCTTGCGCCGCTTGGAATTCTTTGTCGGCGGCAGTGTCGATAAGCAATTTCTGAAGCCTCACGATGTCATAGTCTCGCCAAACCACGAGCGCCATGCGCGCCAAGGCCAAGACCATACCACCCGCTAACCCCCCTGAGACCGACCGCCGCACCCATTCGGGCCAAAGAGCGGTCGCCGGTGGTGTTACAACAACTAGATAAATCAGGGTCCCAACGAGGGCCACATTGATCCCAAGGATGGACAAGTACTCTTGTTGCAATTTTACGATCTTGGCTGTGAGGGTCTTCCGCCCCCTCGGTTCAAGGCTTTTCCAATCGAGCGTTGGCATGCCTCGATTGAGCCTCACCAAAACAGCGGCAGCCATTATGGAGAGTGCAACTGTGGTGGGTTGAAATGCCGTAAATAGATATTGCAGATCAACGCGCCATGCGGCCAAACCGATGGCGGCGGCGAGTGCGAGGACCGTGATTATCCTGAATGTCATGCGATGATCTTACCATCACGAACAAATCGTGAATACACTTCCTGCAGTTGGTCGGCAACATTGTTGAAATCCAGTAGGTTAGAGCCGTCGTGGGGAAGGTCAAAAGGCATGTTCGTACGCAGAATTGCGTCGCCATCCGAGAGTTTTCCATCCCGCCCCTCAACTTGGACGGTTCCGTCGGTTATGTCCGCCAAATCGTTAGCAAGCTTCTTCAAATTTGCCTTCGATTCCTCGGTTCTTCTGCCGCGAACCTTCACCGATGCGTCAACGGTGAGATATTCGTCCGGCCCTAGGC
>NZ_JBFUGJ010000610.1:0-1967 GCF_056402975.1 Mesorhizobium sp. P3_A9
CGTCAATGTAAGTCATCACTGACTGACGGGTTTAGGTGACGACCCCGGCCCTCGGAACGCTTTCGCGATGCAGCATGCCTATCTCACCGAATCAAGGCTGCGAGAAGAACGGCCGCAACACGTCGGCGACACGCTCCGGCTGACCGACATCGTCCGCCGCCAAATGGCCGAGACCGGACAATTCGAGACGCTTGGCACTGGGCAGAATACCGGCCAGCGCGTCCAGCGTCGGAGGCAGATAGGCAGCGCTTTGGTCGCCTCCGACCAGGAGGACTTCCGTGCGCGTGGCTTTGAAGTTCTCGATAGTGCCTGCCATCTCCGCTACCAGGCGAACATCGAAGTGAACGGCGCGGATAAGGACATCCAGCGGGACGTTCCCGCTTTTCTCGTCGCTCGCGCTGGCCCGGATGGCCAGCCGCATCAATGGGACCAGGATGAAGCGTGGCATCTTGATCGTCGAGATGTCGCCGGTCCCCCTCATGCAGGAAACCATGGCGGCCGCCAGATCGCCACGCGCCAGCTCGCTTTCATAGCGCGGCGCCCAGGCCAAGGGCGACGGTGCGCCGGCGATCGCTAATGGCGGTTCGTAAAGCGCGACCTTGCGCAGGGAAGGCAGGAAGAGCGTTGCCTGAAGGGCGATGAGGGCGCCTGAACTCAGGCCGAAGACGTCTTGTGCGCCGGTTCCCGCCACGAGGGCATGAAGATCCTGAAGCTCCTTCTCCATTCCATATTCGTCGCCGAACGGTCCGCTCAGTCCACGCCCGCGGCGATCAGGTATGCAGAGGGTGAAGGTATTTGAGAGCGCAGTGGCGAGCCTCATGAAGTTCTGTGCCGCCTGCATACCGCCATGCAGCAAGATCAGAACTGGGCCGTTGCCCATCTGCCGGTAGCCGATCGTGGTGCCGTCACGGGATGTGACGGCGCCGGTCGTATAGGGTCTCGCGCTTGTGGCTTTCATGCGAAATGCTCCGGTCCTGCGGACAATTGTTTGCCCAACACCGACCAAAGGAGTTGCTCGCTCCTTTAATTTGGATACGGTGTTCGCAGTATTGTCTGCATAGAATATGCGAACAGTGTTCGCAATAGGAAAGGCGTATGGCCATCAGCGACAAGGCGCCGTCAGTAATCTGGATGCGGCCGGCGCGTGGCGCACGCGGCCCCGAGCCATCGCATGACCGTGAGGCGATCGCCCGGACGGCAATCGAGATAGCGGATCACGAGGGGATCGACGCCGTTTCCATGCGCCGCATCGCCTCGGCGATCGGCAGCGGCACCAGTTCGCTCTATCGTTATTTCGCCCGCAAGGATGATCTGTTGAACCTGATGGTCGATGGTGCGCTGGCCACCGGAGCATTCAGTCCTTCCGGCGACTGGCGCGCCGACTTCAGCGCTATCGGCTGGGCCACGCGCCAAACCTTCCTGGCTCATCGCTGGATGGTGACGGCGTTGGCCGGCCGGCCAACGCTCGGTCCCAACCGGCTGAAGCGACTGGAGGCAACACTAGGCCTCCTGGAGGAGCATGGTCTGTCAGCGAGAGAGCGGCTCGTTCTCATCGATACGCTGATCTCCTATGTGCGCGGCTTCGTCGCGTCCGAGATCGCCGACGATATCGCTATCGGTATTTCAGGGCTGTCCGCCGAGCAGTGGCGGGCGGATCAGGCTGCCTATGTGGTCTCGATCACCAGCTCCGGGACCTATCCGCTGACCACCGCGCTGTTCGAGGAGAGCCGCGACTTCGACGGAAACGCGATCCAGGATCAAAGCTTTGCAGCGGGGCTCGAGCTGATCCTGGACGGCATTGCCGCCAAACTGGCTCGGCTGCAGCCAAGATGATTCCGCTGGAGTCTTGCTGAGAAGGATCCGCTTCACCCTTTGGTGACGCCGCGCGCCCGCTTTCTCTCGGCAGCCGCGAGCAATTCAACGAAGGCGCGCACCTTGGCGGGCCGGAAGCGGGCCGGCGGAAAGAC
>NZ_JBFUGJ010000611.1:0-1965 GCF_056402975.1 Mesorhizobium sp. P3_A9
CGCGAGAAGAAGCTGGTGGCGCATATCAAGCAGGTGGCGGCCGCCTACGACATCGACCCCATCCACATCGTCGGCGCATTGGTCGGCGAACATACCTACAATGTGACGGCCGTCGGCTCCGTCCAGACCTACTATGTAAAGGCGCTGTCCTATTCCGGCCTCGACTTTGCCTTCCGCTACAAGGGCGTGCCGGTGCAGACCTTTGTCCAGCGGCCGGAATTCGCAGCCTGCACTGAGGCCAAGGACAGTTCCACCCTGTGGAGTTGCCGCGACAGGGTGTGGGTGGAACATTTCCGCGGCAAGACGGTCGACGGCGTCACCTATGATGCCCAGACCTTCCAGCAGGCATTCTTCCAGCCCTTCTTCGCCGGCCAGACATTCGGCCTCGGCCAGATCAGCCCGCTAACCGCGCTCGAAGTGACCGATCTGGTCAACAGGGTGAGTGGCTACGATAAGCTCACGCCGGATCATCCGCAGGCGATCTATCGCGATGTCATGGATCCGGACCGCAGCATCGTTTACATCGCCGCGATCGTGCGCGACGCCATCAACGCCTACAAGGAACAGGGCTTCGACATCTCAGGCAATCCGGGGATCACGGCGACGCTCTACAATGTCGGCCAGCCCCGGCAGCGGGCGGCCGATTTGCGCGCGGCGGTTGCCGGCGGCAAGGGCCGCAAACTGCCGGTCGAGAATTATTACGGCTGGCTCGTCAACGACAAGCTCGACGAACTCAGAAGCCTGCTCGACAGCGGTAGCTGAGAAACGCTTTTAACAGGGAGCCTGCGTGCAGTCGTTCATCGACCAGAGCGTTTGTTTCATCGAGAACCATCAGGCGTGGGCCGGCCTCGTGGTCGGGCTGCTGGCCTTTGGCGAGTCGCTGGTGCTCGTCGGCATCCTCTTGCCCGGCACGACGGTGCTCATCATYGTCGGCGGGCTGGTGGGAGCCGGCATCGTCCAGCCGCTGCCCGTTCTTCTGGCTGCGATGATCGGGGCGGCGCTCGGCGATACCATCTCCTATTTCCTCGGCAAATGGCTCGGGCGCGGTGTCGTGCATAAATGGCCGCTCAACCGTCACCGCCGCGAGGTCGCCAGGGCACGGCTGTTCTTCCACCGTTACGGTTTTTGGGCGGTTTTCGTCGGCCGCTTCTTCGGCCCCGTCCGCGCCACCGTGCCGCTGGTCGCGGGCATGATGGGCATGCACCGGCGCCGCTTCCAGATCGCCAACATCCTGTCGGCGATCATCTGGGCTCCGGTCGTGCTGTCGCCGGGATGGCTGGTGGCCAAGGGCGCCGGCAGCATCCCCGAGCTCGATGTGACCAGCCTGTCCGGGTTGGCGGCGATCGCCGTGGTCGCCTTGGTCATCATAGCGGTGATCGCGCTCAAGCTTCGAGCCAAGCGAGAGCCTAGCCCCTCTTCCTGAACACGCCGATCATCGGTCCCAGATTCCAGTAATCATCGTTGCGGCCGATCGCGGGCGCGAACAGGCTCGATATCGTGCCGTCGAGAAACAGCGCATTGTCGCACCCGAGCGCGTCGCGGAACAGCCGGGCGAATGCATGGAAATTCACCGTGCCGTTCGAAATGGCAAAGACCGCGACACCATCCTTGCGCACCCCGACCCCGTCGCGGGACTTGCGCGACGTGCCGTCGGACTGGAATTTAGGATGAAGCTGGCCGTCGATCACCAGCATCGGCCCGGATTGCGTGGCATAGTCGGTGGATGGGCGCTTCCTGACAAAGTCCCTGGTCGCGCGAACCGCAGCCTTGCCTTGGCTGATGTAGAAGATGCCGTTCGGCTGCAGCGAAAAATTGCCGCTTCCCGATCCGGTCTTCACACCAGCCATCTCCTGGCCACGCTCGACATAGAGGCCGACCGGCCTGAGGTCGGGATGATACATGCCGGCATTGATGGCAAACAGCATGGTGCGGCCGGCGGCGCGCTGGGCGTTGTCGAGATTGTGC
>NZ_JBFUGJ010000612.1:0-1964 GCF_056402975.1 Mesorhizobium sp. P3_A9
CTCGGAGGAGAACTCGATGGCAATGATGCGGGTCTTTTCGACGCCAAAGACGTTGAGCTTCTCGCGCATCTTCTTCAGGACACGCTCGTCGACAGGAATATCCGTCGGGTCGTTCTTAAGCCCAAGCAGAACCAGCACGCGGCTCAGGTACGACATGTTGACCGCTTCGTCGAACTCAGGCAGTCGCGACAGGTTGAGTTTCTCCGCCACCTGCTTGAGGATTTCGTTGGACGAAATGATCTGGACCTGGGTGGCGACGCCTTGCTCGTCGAGGATTGGCTTGTCGCCGTCATTGTTGCTGCCGGCCGGACGGGTGTAGACGGATTCGCGCGGCGCGATTTCGATCTGCGTCTGGGCCTTATAATGTTTGGTCGCGAACGAGGCGAAGGCAAACGCCAGGCCTGTCACCACCAAGACGAAGAGCACTATGCGCAGCCAGTTCCTCGCCAGGCTGGCGAAGAGCTGCCTGAGGTCGACGTCGACATCTGCGGCCGCGGACTGAACGGACATGCATCCCTACTCCGAAACTGGGTCAGGATGCACCGTAAACAACTATGGTAACTCAGGCGTTAAGATCGCGGTAATACTCCGTTAGGGATTACTGGCGAGCAGCAAGAAAAACGATAAAAATGCCAAAACCCCTGCTGTGCGAGCCGTCTCGACCGGCTCCTTTACCGGCCATTAACCCTAACAGGATGATAACGGACCCGATCCCAGATGTTTGCTGCGACGCCGCAGCGGCCAGTCGAAGGTACGTATCCGATCATGAAAAGCACTGCCTCCCTCTTTCGCGCTCTGCTTGCCGTATCGATGCTCGCCGGCTGCTCCAGCTACCGGCCGACGCCGGCGGCCTTCCACGAGGTCCTCGACCAACCCTACCGTCTCGGTGCCGGCGACCGCATCCGCGTCACCGTGTTCGAGCAGGACGGCCTGACCAACACCTACAGTGTCGATCAGTCCGGCTACCTCTCCTTCCCGCTTGTCGGCGCCATACCGGCGCGTGGACACACCGCGCAGCAGATGGAAAAGGAGATCGCCGACAAATTGCGGCAAGGCTATCTGCGCGACCCCGACGTCTCGGTCGAGATCGATCGCTACCGGCCGATCTTCGTCATGGGCGAAGTGGGTGCCGCCGGCCAGTATTCCTATGTGCCCGGCCTAACCGTGCAGAAGGCCATCGCCATTGCCGGCGGCTTCTCGCCGCGCGCCAACCAGGAAAGCGTCGACATCACCCGCGACATCAATGGCAAGGTGATGACCGGCCGCGTGGTCACCTCGGACCCGCTGCTGCCCGGAGATACCGTCTACGTCCGCGAACGCCTGTTCTGACAGACACCACGTGGCGGACAAGCTCAGGATCGTCCACTGCTTTCGTTCACCCGTCGGAGGAATTTTCCGGCATGTGCGCGACCTGACGGAAGCGCAGGTCGCAGCCGGTCATGTCGTCGGCATCGTCTGCGATTCGACCACTGGCGGCGAATTCGAGGAGCGCCTGTTCGAGCAGATGAAGGACATGCTGGCGCTCGGCATCCATCGCACGCCAATGCAGCGCCATGTCGGCCCGGGCGATCTCGCCTCGGCCCGGCGCACCTACAGGATCATCAAGGAATTGCGGCCGGACGTGTTKCACGGGCACGGCGCCAAGGGTGGCGCCTATGCTCGTYTSTTCGGCTCATTGTTGCGGGTATCAAGGTCTCGCGTAGCCCGCCTTTATTCGCCGCATGGCGGCTCYCTCCACTATGACGAAACAACRGCCACSGGRAAGCTGTTCTTCGCSCTSGARCGCWYCATGGSSCGCTTYACCGAYTGCCTGCTGTTYGTCTCSGACTAYGAGCGGCGAACCTATCGCCGGAAGGTGGGCGAGCCGCCGATCCCAAACATTCTGGTCTACAACGGACTGCGCGCCGCCGAATTCGAACCGGTGATCATCGCATCCGATGCGGCTGATCTGCTCTACATCGGCA
>NZ_JBFUGJ010000613.1:0-1950 GCF_056402975.1 Mesorhizobium sp. P3_A9
AGGTACGCCCGCCTGAAATTTTCTCTGCAAGTTCCTTGGCAGAAGAGTAGCACTCCAGCTTCTTGGAAGCGGACTCCCCCAGCATTACCGGCTGAATGTCGACCAACTCATGGGAACCAGCGGCTCGAATAGAGGTCAGCGTGGCCTCAACGCAGCTATCTTGCTCCTGTTCACTCTGGCCCGGCGTAAGGACGATCGCCACATAAACGGTGATCAAAGCCTGCAATTCTCCCGCATCGTCCGGGACGGCCGAATGGATATGATCCAAATAAGCTGACCATGTTGCGGCAGGCAGACGATATCGATCATCAAGCGCGAACTTGAGCGACCCCGATCGGACATCACCAGCTGCAGCGGATGCCATATCGGGCGTATCAGGAGCCGGCGCCACGCTCTGTTCCGCAAGCGGTGTCAAATCGACAGYGGCAGCGAGCGCGGTCTCGAGTGCATCAGGAGCCGGCGACTCAATCGGTTCAGCAGGCGGTGTCAGACCGACAAAAGCTGACGCGCGCGCCAAAGCCGCACTGCCGCGCACGAAGTATGGCCTTGCGTTGCGGATCATGAACTGACGAAGACCTTCCAGAATGCGCTTCTCCAGACTGCGCCTTTGGTCATGCGAAATGCGCGAATGAAACATTCGCCGTGCGACCTTATGCGTTCTTATCCCCCATGGTTTCGCCCTCAATTATGAGCGATCCCGATCGTATATCAACAGCGGCAGCGGACGCGCACATCTGTCAAACCAACAAAAGCTGATTTCGGGCGCGCTGTCACGCCCCCACATTCCACCCGCTCGATACGCGCGCGCCGTGCCGCCTTATGAGTTCCAAATCAGGCGGCATTTGGAGCTTCAACAGTTTGTCGCCTATGCACGAAATAGCCTATGGCCTGAAGAGCTCGAACAATCCGTGCTTGAAGTTGTCGTAGGCGAACTTCCGGGACGAAAGTTGCCTGGCGCCTTCCTGCCGGCGCACCACCGCCGAGCGATCCGCGAGGATCGACATAACCCGGTTCGCGAATCCCTCGCAGTCGCCGACATCGACCAAATCCAGGGAGGCCGATGCATCCTCCATCTCCAAGGTAATGAGAGGGATGTTCGTTGCAACCACCGGCACGCCCAAGTGCAGCGCCTCGGTTATCTGGGTTGGAAAGTTCCCTTCCATTTCAGATGTAAACAGCAGACAGAGCGCGTTCTTGTACAAATATCCGAGTTCCGCGTCCGTCAGCTCCGAAAGCGAAATCAGATGCTCACCCGCCCCGGCTGCCGCCTGGCCTGTCAAGGGCGTGGTCAAAATCCCAACGAGCTGATCCTTGCCTCCGGCCGCCTTCAGCCGTTCGTTGACGATCGCCACGGTCTTTGCGAAATCTGCGAGCCGCTTTGAGGGCCGGTTCCTCGTGGGGTAAAATACATAGTGCGCGGGCAGCGCTCCAAACCGATCGAGGGATTCCACGCTGCTTGCACCGTCATTCAGGAACGGCAAGGGAATGTGGGCGATAGTCTCGGGCCTTGGCGCCAAGGCGGTCTTGGGCAGATAAGACGCGGTGAACGCGGAGTTCGTCAAAATGCGGCGGGCCTTGGCGACCATCTTTTTGCCGATCATGGCCGATTGCCGTGTAGCCCCCATCTCAGCCGATCCCTGGTAGAAATGAGGCATGTAGTCGGGAAGATACAGAACAACATTCTTACCATTCAGATGGGCAAGCTCAGGGAACATRTAATAATGTGAGATCAGTACATGCGCGATGTTCGGGTCTGCATTTATCAAATCGACATATYTGGCGCGCGGTATGGTTCCGTTCGCGAGTCTTATATTATTTACTTTCTGCTCCACCTTGGCCAAAATCTTGAAAATTGCCAACAATGCCGTGGATGCCAGCGCGCGCGGCATCTTCCTGAAATCTCTCGTTCGGTAGAGCGTCCTGAGATGATCGAGGTTGGCGGAGAATGGC
>NZ_JBFUGJ010000614.1:0-1940 GCF_056402975.1 Mesorhizobium sp. P3_A9
GACCGGCATCGTGCCCTCGACCACATCGCCGGCGCCGTCGACACGGATGAGGTCCGAGACGGTGATATGGGCGAAATGCATGCCGAACGGATTGACCCAGAACGTGTCGGTRAATTCCGGATCGCGGGCCGTGATGTGTCCGGCGACGCCTTCGCTGAACCCCAGCGCAGCGAAGATGCGGAAACCCGCGGCAAGCCGTTCCTTTCGATATTGCCGCTCCTGCCCGATATCATCGAAGCGCGGCGGCCCGCGCCGCTTGAAAAGCGGTTCGTAGGCTGCCTGCTTGCTGATGGCGAGATGGTTTTCGGTGCCTTGAATTGACGTGACGATGTCCATGGCGCTCTCCCTGCTTCCGCACCGTCGGCATGACGGCTGGACACAGAGTGGGGGCGCTTCGAGCAAGCGTCTCAAAGGCCGTACGAATTGTTCCGAATTCTTCCGAACAGGTGCGAAACATGCCGATCTCGCGGTCATGATCCGTCCAACCTTCTGGTGCCGGACGAGCCGACCGACGACATCGCCACCATCCACACCTATGGCGGCGGCTATGCCGAATATGTCAAGCGCACGGGGCAGGAAGCGCAGGGGTTGCGGAGCTAAAGCAATCCAAACGGTTCTCCCGGGAAATGCGCATAGCGCTTTCCTTGGGATTTTCGTCAAAATAAATAGGGCAGTTCGCCATTCCTTGAAACGGCGAACTGCCCGAAGCCCTTACTTCAGTCCGATACTTACTTCAGCGAGATGGCAAAGCCGCTGAGATCGGCGTTGACCTGCAGGCCAACCTGCTTGCCGGTGAGTTCGAGCTGGGCACCCTTGTCGTTGGTCATGAGGATTACCTGGGCGCCCTTGCCGATCGTGCCGCCGCCACCCGCCGCGCCATAGACACCCGTCACATCGCGCGCACGCCTGATATGGCGCACCGTGCCGTGGAAATAGGTCTTGGAAACGCCGAAGGCGAGGCCGCCCGAAACGGCGCCGATGGAGATTGGATACGACTTACCATGGAAGGTGAACGTGCCTTCGCCGCCGGAGCCGCCGATGAAGAAGGCCGCCTTGTAGACGGCGAAGCGGATCGTGCCGCTGTCGGCATGCGCGGCACTGGCAAAGCCAATGCCCGCAGTGGCGATGGCGGCAACCGCGATCTTACGAAATCCGGACGAAATGTTCATGATGGGGAACTCCTGAAGGTCGCCGCTTTGCCGGCTGGGATGTCAGCGTCGTGTCAAAGTTTCAACTGAACAGTCTCGCCCGTCATTTGGTTCCAAGCACGCCGCTTGAATCGGGCTGCGGCAAGATCGCCATGAAGCGGAGCCGATGGCAAGCGCAAGGGCTGGACATCGCGTATACGTGATTGGTACGGCGGGCTCTGCCGGATTCATGGCATGGCCATTTCGCTGCGGTCGTGCGGAATTCAAGATGATGCGACTGACGGGAAGGGCTTGGGGATGAGAATTGCGACGCGAATTGCGATGTCCGCATTGGCTGCGACGGTGGCTGGATGCGCGACCTCTCCGGTCGACTATGGGACGTCGCTTTCGCCGCAGGATCCGAAATGGGCCTCGCCGGAATGCCAGCAGGCCCGGGCGGCGGCTTCGGACTACGCGGTTCGCGAGAAACAACATCCGGGTTGGGAATTCGCGGCACTTGGCCCGTACGGGCTGGGCATCATAGCGGCCACCAAGGAGGCCGAGCAGAAGCATCGGAAGTTTTACGCCCGCAACGTGCACCTGCAATGCTCGAGCCTGCCGCTGCCCAAGGAATTGCAGGGCGATCTGAACCCTGCGGTCGCAAAGGCGCAATATCCGTAGTCATTTTGGCCAAGCGGCTTGCCTGGCTTATACACACCACGCCGCTCTTGGAGCATCGTGCCGCTGCCGACTTCTGTCAGCACACAGGTGCCGGTCTCAGGGTTTAAGCGTTGCACCCGAGCGGCCATCGAT
>NZ_JBFUGJ010000615.1:0-1938 GCF_056402975.1 Mesorhizobium sp. P3_A9
GCTTCCAACAACTTCGCACAACATGCTGTGGTAGCCATCCGCGTCGATGTCAGGTTCAGCTACAATGAAGCGCCGCTCCTGAAGACCGCTGAATTCGGCAAAGCAACGGCGCTCGCCGGAGAGGCGGTTCACGAAAAAGCCCTCGACCCATTCGCGACCTGGTGAAGAATCTGTCTGGTCGAGCTGAGTGAAATCCAGGGAGAGGCCATCACGCCTTATTCGATGCGGGAAGTGAACRGCGCTAACCAAGCGGTTGCAATCTTGTGGATCATCAGCCGGCTTGTCGGATTTCAGGGGATGGGAATTCCCCGATCTTATCCAGACATTGCCCTCGGTCCTTGTCGCGGGCAATTCAAATGCGTTGATCTTTAGTTCAGCTGGAATCGTGCAGGCCGCAAGCTGTCTTGTTTCTTCATTTAGTTTTGACTGCTCGTCCTCTTCGAGATCGTCCGGAAAAGTGTCGTCGACGACTTGCAAAACGAATTCCCTGCAATCGGTCGTGGTCGTGAATCCGTGACCCAGTTCGTTGAAGGTCGCTTCCGCCACGTCGATCACCACCGAATGCGAAAAACCGCCGAATTGGTCGTTATTTGGCTCGTGAAAGTAGACTGCCATCTTGGTCGGCGATTTGGGCAGCAGGTAATAATCCAAGGCGTCGATGGGTTCGCCGGTGCGACCGAACGTCTTGCGTGCGATGACGGCACCCGATCGCGCGTCGAGTATGCTCACGGTGGTGTCGGATTCGACCACCACGATGCGTTTGAGCGCCGGAACCGATGCGTAGGAGAACGCTTTCGGCGTGTCGAGGTGAACCGGACTATCCGCCTTCAGATAGATGGCGCCTTCCCACCGGAACAAGCTGCCACCCGCTACCTGGGCGTAGGCCCGATCGAATGTCAGAAGTCGCTGGAGGGTGTAACCCGCAATTCTCAGCGCCTGCTGTTTCTGGGCGTCATCCGGAATGGAATTGGTCGAGATCAATCTGGCAAGAGACGAGTAGGCGCTGGGGACAAGGCTGTCGGCTTCGAACAGGCTAGCCGCTGAAGCGATTTCGCGGGTCGCGCGCTCAGTCTGCGCATCGGCTCGGGGCCTAAGGTAGAGCGCGTCGAGCGCAAGCCATGCGATCAGTCCATAGACCACCAGCTTGGCGACATCCATAAACGGCAACAGCGTCGCTACAATGCCGGTGAGCAGCGTTGGCGGTCCCCTTGGCGTGACATTTTCCGGATCTGCGCCGCGCGCTAGTATCTCCAGCCAATACTGGCGCATGAACGAATCGGGGTCGGGGCCTGCGGGCTGGAAATAATGGCTGTGGCCACCAGCGAAATAGCGATTGACCACCTCGATGCCGGTGAAACCATAGAAGCCCGAGCGCCCGGCCATACCCGTAAACAGCACACAAAACTGGCTGAGGATCAGGACGACGTCGTTGAGGCCACAATCATTGACAACCCGACGCGCCGGTATCCGTTCCAGAAAATGGTCCCAATCGAAGCGCGAGCGCAGTACGCTGCCTGAGAGAATGATCGTGTCGACTTCGATGGTCTTGATGAGATCTGTGTCGATCCCTCGCAGCCCGTGGACCAGCAAATGAGTACCGAATGAATGACCGACGAAGGAGAAGAGTGCGCCAGGATTGCTTCTTATCCGACTCTCGAGCTGCTTCCGGAAGGTCCGCACCGCGAGCCAACGCAACACCGGCAAGATGAATGCCACTACGCTGAAAAAGCCATAGTTATAGGTCGCGACGATTGTCGATGAATCGGCTGCGACGAGCAAATTCTTCAGCCGGTCTTGCCACTCGCCGAAAGTCCTGATGCCATGGAGCGTCACCACGACCCGCTTGCGATCGCTCATCTGGTCGCCTCGACATTCACCGAACGTGGCTTGCTTTTGCCTGCATGACCTTACGTCAGTCGGTTCTCTTTGCAAGCAAAG
>NZ_JBFUGJ010000616.1:0-1938 GCF_056402975.1 Mesorhizobium sp. P3_A9
GAGGCTGTCGGCGCAAACAGCCGGGCCGCACGCGCGGCAGGTATCGTCGCTGACCGCTACCAGATCGCCGCGTATGTGGGCGCGAGCCTGCTCTATGCGGCCGGCGGCATTCTGCTCGGCGGCCTTATGCAACTGCCAAGTCCGCAGCAGGGCGACAACTACCTGATGCCGTCGATCGCCGCGACGGTTCTGGGTGGAACCTCGCTGTTTGGCGGCAAGGGCAATCTGGCCGCAACCGTGATCGCCGCTCTCTTTCTCACACAGCTCCAGCAATTGGTGCTGACGACGGGCGCCAGCATCGGCGTTCAATACCTTTTTCAAGGTGCCGCGATCCTGGTCGGGGTCGGCATCTATGGTCTGAATTTTCGCAATCTCAGGCGTGCAATCAGCTTGAGGAACAGGTCGACCGCATGATGTCGGCGGCCAAGGGAATAAACAGTTTCAACGCTGTCCATCACGGGCAGGTTGGAGAACAGCAACCAAACTTCGTTGGGAGGAAATGATGAAGTCTTGTCTTGGATTAAACGTGCTATCGGGCGCCGCGCTCGCCCTGTCGGCCTTTGCAACTGTCTCACCGCTGTCGGTCACACAAGCCGGCGCCGCGGATTGGTGCAAGGGCATTGCCGGTGGTGTCTTCTGCGCCGAACCGGCGGCGACGCCGCCGAGCTTCTGCGGAACGAAGGAAATCTCCGTCGCGCTGGCGGATGGCTTCGCCCAAAACCCCTGGCGGCAGATGACGACGGCCGCTGCGATCAACGAGGCCAGCCAGTGCCCGAATGTCACCGGCTGGGATCATACCGACGGACAGGGTAACACCCAGAAGGCAATCTCCGACCTCAGCGGTCTCGCGGCACGCGGCGTCAATGCCATTGTCGTGTTCCCCGATGCCGGCCCAGCCATGTTGCCGGCGATCCGCGATGCCTTCAAGCAAGGCAGCACCGTCGTCCCCTACCGGGCCCGTGTCGGCGGCGAGGAAGGCAAGGATTACAGCGTTTTCGTCGGCACGAACTTCCACCAGGACGGCGTCGACTGGGGAAAATGGATGGCGAAGGCCCTCAACGGCAAGGGAAATGTCGCCTATCTCGGCGGACCTGCCGGAACCAGCCAGAGCCGTGAGCGCGCCGATGGCATCCTCGAAGCGTTCAAGGACTATCCGGGCATCGTCCAGATCGGGCAGAAACCGTTCGAAGTGACGAATTGGGATTCCAGCATGGTCGCCAAATCACTGGGCGCGCTGATTGCCCAGTATCCGCAGATCGACGGTGTGATCGCCGACCTCAGCATGGGCGTTGTCGCCTCGGGCGTTTTCGAACGGGCCGGTCGGCCGCTGCCGCTGATCGCCGGTGAAGACGCCAACGTGTTCGGCTGCACCTGGAAGAAGCTGCACGACGCCGACGCCAAGTCCACCTTCCAGTACACGACAAACAGCGCCGAGCAGTGGAATGTTCGCCTGGCCGTGCGCTGGGCGATTGCCGAGGCCGCCGGCGGCAAGATGGATCAGCCGCTCGTCATAACCGATCCCAATGGCACCAAGCATACGGTGGCCGCGGCGGGTGTGAAGGAAGTGACGAACTTCCAGCTGGAGGATTCGCTTGCCGGAACGGTGTTCTGCAATCCGAAGCTCCCGGAATCCGCTTCGAATGGCACCAGCCTGACGGACGAACAAGTCCTGGCGGCCCTTAAGGGCGGTCTCTGATCTCGAGCAAAACGGGGCGGGCTTCTGCCCGCCCCTTCATCTCCTCAAGGAGGATGATGGAGACACTTAGGAGGATCGACCATGGCCACCGTCGAACAGCTTCAGCCTGACATGGCACCCCCGGCCGACGCCGTATCGGACGCCCCGTTGGGATTGCGCATGCAAGGCGTATGGAAGCGTTTCGGCAATGTCGTGGCCGTGAAGGACATCTCGTTTGACGCACGATGTGGCGAGGTTCATGC
>NZ_JBFUGJ010000617.1:0-1936 GCF_056402975.1 Mesorhizobium sp. P3_A9
GACATCTGTTGGTGTGGTTGCGGCCCATGCCGCCGATGCGCAGGTGATCGATCCGGCAGTGGTCGATTCCCGCATCAAGATTGCCTTCGAAGGCGCAGTCTATCAGTCCAACGTCGACAAGCTTGGTGACACCACCGACAAATTGGGTGAAAACAACGGCTTTGGTGATCTCTATGGGTCGGTCGCTCTGACCAAAGCGATTTCTCCGGATGTCGACTGGCGGCTTGCTGGCGCCATCCATGCCGGACAGGACAACGACTTCAGTTTTAATGTCCCAACAGGTAGCGGTGCCGTCGACCTGTCGTTCGGCAACAGCTACAATTTCCAGACGCTGGACTTCGACATCGGCAAGCACGTCCAGGCACAAAGCGCCGATATCCGCTTCTTCGGCGGCCTGCGCTTGCTGCACTCGAAAGAAAAGCTGGATCTCCACGAGGGCATTACGCCGACTGATCCGGCGACGGATAAGGCTGGCAGCGTCGACAAGCTTGGTTCGTCCGAATTCTACGGCATCGGCCCGCGCGTCGGGGCTGAAGTCTATTATCCGTTGGGTGAGACATGGGGTCTGACAGGGGCGGTTTCTGGCTCGGCCATGTGGGGCCGCCGGACTGACAAGCTCAGCTTCACCGCAACCGAGCACGATCCGACCCCAGCCCCCGGCGATCCGGTCGATCAAACTCAGAGTGCCAGCATTAGCCAGCATTCCAGCGAGGTTGTAACGAATATCGACCTTTCCGGTGGCGTGACCTTCAGGCCGTGGGACAACACGACGTTCACTGCGGGCTACCGGGTCGAGCAGTGGCACAACCTGCTTGAGTTCTCCGAAAAAAGCAGCCAAACGTTCAACGGGCCGTTCCTGCGCCTCGAAGTCAAGATGTAGCCCAGCCGTCCGGGCTACTCGGTTCGGACTGCAGCGTCGAATGGATTGCAATTGACTGAACGGGAAGTGGCGTTTGAATCCAAGTTTGCCGTAAACGGCACGGTCAAACTGCACTACACGGCGGCGGGCTCAGGCCCGCCGATTGTKTTTCTGCACGGCTTTCCGGATCACGGGATGGGCTGGCGTCGGCAGATGGAAGCGCTTTGCGGCCGCTACCGCGTGATCGCGCCCGACCTGCGGGGTTTTGGGCAAAGCGATGCGCCGCAAGGTTATGGCAACTACGTGCTGACAGACCTGGTCAACGACGTGCTGGCCGTTCTTGCAGCGGAGAAGCTGACCCAGGCCGCGATTGTCGGCCACGACTGGGGCGGCATCATTGCGTGGTGGTTGGCTATACGCGCGCCGCAAGTCGTGCGCCATCTGGTCCTGCTTTCGACGCCGCACCCGCGCAATCATCTGAACTCCATTGCCGATCCTGCCAATGCCGAGATCATCGCATACATACGCCACTTTCAGGCTCCGGGCGCAGCCCAGATGCTGGACATCGACGAGCTCGCCACCTGGGTCGCAGATCCGCAGGACCGGCAGGCGCTGACAGACTCGCTCAGGCGATCCAGTCCGGAAGCAATGTTGGGCTACTACAGGGCTAACATACCGCTCGGCAAGGTGCCGAGCCTGGGGCAACTGCCACTCGTCAAGGCGCCGACCTTGGTGCTGTTTGGCACCGACGATCCCTATGTTCCGGTCAGCGCTTTCGATGGGACCTTTCGCGAGGTCGATAACGTGACCGCACTGGTGGCGCTGCCCGGCGCCGGTCACTTTATCCACCATCAGGCAGCCAAGTTTGTCACCGAGCAGATCGAAGCGTGGGTGGAGCGACCACTTTCCAGTTTCCGCCACCTTGCGTAAGGTGTCTCAGGATCGCCTGAGCAACTACAGAAAGCCGAGTGCTGTCTGACGTCAAACCGCCGGCATCGGGCCGAAGCGAATGCGGAAGCGCCTGTTTTCACGGCCCTTCTTTTCGATCTTGCCGATGTGGATTTCGCCGATTTCGCC
>NZ_JBFUGJ010000618.1:0-1930 GCF_056402975.1 Mesorhizobium sp. P3_A9
TTCCTTCTCCCCTTGTGGGAGAAGGTGGATCGGCGCGACAGCGCCGAGACGGATGAGGGGTGTTCCAGCGGAGTGAGACGCTGGCGTTCACTGGAACACCCCTCATCCGTCGCCTTCGGCGACACCTTCTCCCACAAGGGGAGAAGGGGGCGGCGGCGCATTTCAAGCATTCCAGTTGCCCTTCTTCTTCATCTCCTCCATCGCGCGCGCCGCGCGTTCGCGCAGACGGGCATCGCGCAGGAGCTTTTCCACCGCGGCGTCGTCGGACTTGTCGGAATAGCGGAACTCGCTGTCGGCGTAGCGGTTGATCTCCTGCATGATCATGTCCATCGAGAACGGGCCGCGCAGTTCTTCGATCATCGCTTTCTTCTCGTCATAGCCCTTGTGCATGAAGGCTTCCGGTTTCTCGAACCAGTCGTCGGGCAGCTCGATGTCCATGGCGCGCATCTTGATGGCGTCGGTGACGTTCTTGATGGCGCGGCCGGTGAAGCGCGGTTCGGCATCCTTGATCAGGTGCAGATAGGTGCCGATGTCGGCCATGGTCTTGGGCGCGCCATTCTCTTTCATGTAGCGCTCGTAGACCTTCATCAAGCCGTCTTCCTGCGGCTTCTCATGCTCCTCATAGGCCTCGGTCACGGCGCGCTGGATCTCCTGGGCGGCGTAGAGCTCATGCTTGCCCAGAGGGATCTCGTGGTTCTTGCCGGCAAGCAGCACGAAGATGTCGATATAGTCGTCGCGGGTCTGCGGTCCGTCGACCAGCCAGCGGGCGCCGGCGCGCTGGCGCAGCGCGTCGTCGACATTTTCGGGATAGTTGGAGAACATGCCGAACGAGCAATTGCCGCGCACCACGGTGGAAGCACCGGCGAAGGCATCCATCAACACGCCGGTGATTTCCTGCTGGCCGGCCGAGGCGCGGTCGTCGGCGCGGCGTGCCGCCACCTGGTCGATGTCGTCGATGGTGCCGAAGCCGATGACGCGGGGATTGAGCACATTGTTGATGAACTGGCGGCAGTTCTGGCCCGACTTGCCCTGATAGGACGAGATCTGGTCGACGCCGAAATTCTCGTAGGCGAAGGGATAGCCGGCGACCTGGCAGTAGCCGTTGACGAGGCCGGCGATCATCTGGATCAGCGTCGTCTTGCCGGTGCCGGGCGCGCCGTCGCCGATGAAGGTGAACAGGAAGCCGCCGAGCTCGACGAACGGGTTCAGCTCGCGCTCGAAATCATAGGCCATCAGCATCTTGGCGAGCTTGACCGACTGGTATTTGGCGATGTGGTTGCCGACGACCTCTTCCGGCTTCTTGAAGGTCATCACCAGCGGCTTGGAGCGCTTGCCCGGCGCCACGTCGAAGCCGTCGAGGGTGAAATCGTCGGCATCGATGCGGATATGGGCATTCTCGAACGGGCCGATGCCATCGAAGCGGCCTTTTCTGGCCAGCAGCCCGTCGATGGCGACGCGGGCGAAGGCGCGCGCCCTGATCATCAGGTCGGCATCGTCTTTCGAGCCCGCTATCGCTTTGTCGAGACCGGCGAGGATCGACTTCACCGCGTCCTGCGGCGTGTCGAASAGRAAGTCCGGCTCCGGGGTGTCGTTSGGCGCCTCGCCRTCGCTGTCGAYCAGCTGAAACAGATAGGATGCCAGGCTGAAGGCCGAGATGTAGGCCGAGGCCGACAGGAGTTTCTTGAAGGCGGAGGCTTCGTCGCCTTCGAGCGGGGCGCGGGTGTTTTTCGCCTGCAGGCTTTCGAGGTCGGAGCCTTCGGCGAAGACATCCGATACGGCGAGTGCAATCGCCGTGCCGCGCCGGGCGCGGAACAAAAGCGTGTGCTGCGGGATGGTGAGCAACTGGTCGTCGGGATGGACGGCGCCGACGGTCTTCGTCAACTCGACCTCGCGGGTGCGGCGCACCGAGCCGACCGAGACGGTGGAGACG
>NZ_JBFUGJ010000619.1:0-1927 GCF_056402975.1 Mesorhizobium sp. P3_A9
GTTCTTCACATAGTCGGCGTGGCCGGGGCAGTCGACGTGGGCGTAGTGGCGGGCAGCCGTCTCGTATTCGACGTGAGCCGTCGAGATGGTGATGCCGCGTGCCTTCTCTTCCGGCGCCGCATCGATCTGGTCGTAGCGCTTGTACTCGCCAAAATACTTCGTGATCGCCGCCGTCAGCGACGTCTTGCCATGGTCAACGTGACCAATCGTGCCAATGTTCACATGAGGCTTGTTACGCTCGAATTTACCTTTTGCCATAGTCTCTTTCCTTGGACGGCCTTGACCTTCAGTTCAGTCGAATGCGGGGCGATTAGCGACAAAGGCCAAAAAACACAAGCGTCTTTTGGCCGGGTGCCGTCTCACTCAGTCCGAACCTGGGATCCGATTGCAGGGATGTGGCGCTGATATAGGAAGGCGATGCGTGAAATGAAATGGGTGACAGGCCGATCGACCGAGGCCTGTATCAAGTGCTCTTGCCGCCAATCCCTGTCTGGATCACGGCCAGTTGATGGCCCATTGCAGCGGCCACCGAGGTCTGATCTCCTGATCCCATGCATTTCATCCCTGCCTCGATCCGCGGCCCGCTGTTCATGATCGTCTCGACCGGGTCGTACCTGGTCAACGACACGATGATGAAACTCGCGACGGCAGGTCTGCCGTCCTACGAGGTGCTGTTCCTGCGCGGAGTCGCGGCAACGCTCTGGGGCTTCCCGCTGCTGTTCCTGCTGGGCTACGGCAAACAGATCCCGCTGATCTTCGACGGCCATGTGCTGCGCCGGAACCTGCTCGAGMTGGCGGCGATCCTTTGTTACGTSGTGGCGCTCGCCAACATGCAGATCGCCGATTCCACSGCGCTCGGACAAATCACGCCGCTTTTGATGCTGGTCGGCTCGTCGATCCTGTTTGGCGAGCGCATCGGCGGCCAGCGGATGGCGCTGATCGGGCTTGGCTTCATCGGCGCGCTGATGGTGGCGCAGCCGACGATGCAAGGCATATCGGTCTACGCGCTGCTGGCGCTCGGCAACGCCACACTGGCAGCCGCGCGCGACCTTGCCGGCCGGCGTGTGCCGGCAGAGGTGCCGGGGATGATCGTGGCGATTTCCGCCGTGGTGGTGGTATTGATCGGCGCCGGTGCCGCGCATCTGGTTTCCGAGCGCTGGGTGATGCCCGAGGCGCGCCACCTGCTGCTGATGGCCGGCGCCGGGTTTTTCCTGATCTTCGGCCATTTCTTCATCTTCATGGCCTATCGTATCGGRCCGACCAGCSYKGTGGCACCGTTCTACTACTGCTTCACYGTCTGGGCSGTYATTTCRGGCCTGSTKGTGTTCGGGCAGTTCCCCAATGCGCTGGCSGTCTGCGGCATCCTGCTGGTGGTGGGCAGCGGGCTGACCATTGTGTCGCTGGACCAGCGCAAGCGCCGGCTGACGGTGGTGGCGTAGCATCGCCAGCCGAGCGACTGCCTCTGATGTTGCGGAGGCCAGATTGATCGTCTATTCGGCGATGTATCGTCTATCCGACGACGCCATGATCAATCAGCCAAGGGAGCTTGCCCATGACCGATTTTGACCAGAACAAGAACTCCGACGCCGAGCACAAGGCCGCCATCCGCAAGTCGCTTGTCGGCTGGGCGGTGTTCATCGCCGGAACGCTGATCTTCTTCGCCGCGGCCGATGCGGTGTTGATGCCATAGGCAAGCCCGAAGCCGGTCTTGCCCCAGCAGAAATTCGAAATTTTAGATCATCCGGCTGACGCTTAGAGCGTCCGGCGTCCGCTGAACTGGTGGTAGGCCCACAGCACAACTATCGCGCCAACCACTGAGACGATCAGGCTGGAGATGTTGAGACCAGTGACACCCACGCCAAAAATCTGGCTGCAGATCACGCCGCCGACAATGGCGCCGACAATGCCGAGCACGATATCCATGATC
>NZ_JBFUGJ010000620.1:0-1922 GCF_056402975.1 Mesorhizobium sp. P3_A9
GTTCCTGCATCGCATTGAGCGCTGATGGTTGCGCCGCCATATAGGTGCGGCAAAGCTGAGTGATATCCGTGCCCGCGCTATCTATCTGGCTGATCGGGATGGCAAGAGCCAATTTGCCACGCCGCCGCAGTGCATACCATGGCCGCGGCACACTCTCGGCATAGGCAGGATCGACGGCCAGCCTCAGACTGACGAAGCTCTTGGTGGACACTTCAGAAAGCCTGGTGATCGCGCTCCAGGGTACAAGGTTGCCCACAGAGGGAATTTTCACGCCTTGCGGCGAAAGCACCAGCGCAGGTGCTCGCGTCACCAATCGACGCAACATCATCGTGCCCATCAAAGCGCCGGTAATCACGCAAATCCATCCGCTAAGGACAAGTTGGGGCGGCGCATGTTGATCCTGGAGGCAAAAAATTCCGATACCTAAAACCAGGGCGAATATGGCAAGCGGTTTGACGAGTTTGGCGGCAGAATAATAGAACTTTTGACCCTGATCATGCTCCAACATCGCACCCACATTTTTCTTGAATTGATACGGTCGAAGACAAGTGAGATGAAATCTCCGGAACAACTGAAGAATCATACGTTCGGCAGAAATCAGATATCGAGCGGCATGCCAACCAACGTCCAGCGGGCTAACTCATCTCATGATAAGCTTCCCTTACTGATGGGTGGGACGCTACCAGCGGCGCGACCTGGCACACAACATAAGTTGCGGCTCACATAGGACACGTTTTCTTGATTTTGATGCTTCCCGGCGAGCTTCCGCGAGGCTCAGCCTGGCGGGCCAATGGGTGGTAATGTTCGACGGCGGCCGGTGGCCGACTGCGCTGCAGAATTCCGTTGCCGATGATGGAAACCTGGACGGAGCGGACTGACGCTGGGCAAGAAGCCCAAATCCGGCCGCTTGGACACGGCGGCGGCCCGGCCGGTCGAGGGCTCCTGGATCTGAGTCCTGATCGAGCACAACCGGGCGATCGGTTCGCCTCGACGCCGCCTGTATGCGGTCAATCAATATCGAAGGTTTGTCTGGATGGTGGGCGTGACAGGGATTGAACCTGTGACCCCTGCAATGTCAATGCAGTGCTCTCCCGCTGAGCTACACGCCCATCCGAAGCCGCGCATACACCATTTTTGGTTCGGCGCGTCAATAGCGAGAAAAAGGAAAGAAGGCGTCGTCTCGCCGCAGCGGCGATGCCTTTGCGGAAGGCGGCTCAGGCCGCCTGCAGCATCTTCTCGACCTCGTTGACGAGATCGCGCAGGTGGAAGGGCTTCGACAGCACCTTGGCGTCTTTCGGCGCCTTGGAATCCGGGTTCAGCGCAACGGCGGCGAAACCGGTGATGAACATGACCTTGAGGTCCGGATCGATCTCGGTGGCACGCCGCGCCAGCTCGATGCCGTCCATCTCCGGCATGACGATGTCGGTCAACAGCAGCGAGAACGGTTCCTCGCGCAGCCGCTCATAGGCGCTGGCGCCATTGTCGAAATCGCTGACCTGGTAGCCGGCGCGTTCCAACGCCTTGACGAGGAACCGACGCATATCGTCGTCGTCTTCCGCCAGAAGAATGCGTGCCATGATATCCCGTCCGAATCACCCGCCCGAGACTGCCGCCGAGGCAGCCCGTTAACCATCCTGTATATGAGGAGGTGACGGTAAACATCAAGTGAACGCGGCGAAGCAATATCCGCATTTGGCAAGGCCATGTGCGCGGTGAAATGCTGGACATGCGGCCAGCAAGGTGGCAGTTTCATACAATGATGCACTGGTGTTTTCGGGTTCGTTCAAATTGAAGACGGCAGCCGAGGATTTTTCGGTCGTTCCACCCTTCGAAATCCGATCGGGCGCCGAGCAGCGCGTCCCCTTCCTGTTCAACTCACCGCATAGCGGCAGCTACTACCCCGAACGCTTCCTTGCCATGGC
>NZ_JBFUGJ010000621.1:0-1911 GCF_056402975.1 Mesorhizobium sp. P3_A9
TCGCCGACGCCGTCGATGTCGAGCGAGACGAATGGGTCCTGCTCGATGATGCCCTTCTGGCGGTAGGTCTCCAGGAACGAGGCCGCATCGTCGCGCGAGATGCCAAAGGTGGTCTGGGTGAGATCGTTGGTGCCGAAGGAAAAGAACTCGGCCGATTCGGCGATGACATGGGCACGGATCGCCGCGCGAGGCAGCTCAATCATGGTTCCGGTCAGATAGTCGATCTTGACGCCGGTCTCCTCCATGACGCTTTTGGCGACTGCATCGATACGCGCCTTCACATAATCGAGTTCCTTCACCAGGCCGACCAGCGGCACCATGATCTCGGGCACGACCAGCGCGCCGGCTTTCTTGCCGGCCTCGACGGCGGCCTCGAAAATGGCGCGCGCCTGCATCTCGGCAATCTCCGGATAGGAGACGGCCAGCCGGCAGCCGCGATGGCCGAGCATCGGGTTGAATTCGTGCAAGGCCTCGGTACGCTGCCTGAGTTTGTCGGGCGATACATTCATGACGGCCGCGACCTCGGCGATTTCGGCTTCGGTCTTGGGCAGGAATTCGTGCAGCGGCGGATCGAGCAGGCGGATCGTCACCGGAAGGCCGGCCATGATCTCGAACAATTCCAGGAAATCCGAGCGCTGCATGGGCAGAAGCTTGGCAAGGGCGGCGCGCCGCTCCTTCTCGGTGTCGGCCAGGATCATCTCACGCATGGCGACGATGCGCTCGCCGTCGAAGAACATGTGTTCGGTGCGACAGAGACCGATGCCTTCGGCGCCGAAAGAACGGGCCATGCGGGCATCGAGCGGCGTTTCGGCGTTGGTGCGCACCTTCATGCGGCGCACCGCGTCAGCCCATTCCATGATGGCGGCGAAATCGCCTGACAGTTCGGGCTGCAGCATCGATACGGCGCCCTTCAACACCTGGCCATTGCTGCCATCGATGGTGATGATGTCGCCCTTGCGGAACGTCTGTCCCATCGAGAGCAGCGTGCCGGCCTTGTAGTCGACGCGCAGCGAGCCGGCGCCAGACACGCAAGGCTTGCCCATCCCGCGCGCGACGACGGCGGCATGGCTGGTCATGCCGCCGCGCGTCGTCAGGATGCCTTCGGCCGCATGCATGCCGTGGATGTCCTCAGGGCTGGTCTCGATACGCACCAGGATCGCCTTGCGGCCTTGCGTCTTCAGATCCTCRGCATCGCCGGAGGAAAAGACGATCTCGCCGGTGGCAGCTCCCGGCGACGCCGGCAGGCCGACGCCGATGACGTCGCGCGCGGCCTTCGGGTCGATCGTTGGGTGCAGCAACTGGTCGAGCGAGGCGGGGTCGATGCGCGCGACGGCTTCCTCCTTCGTGATCAGGCCGTCCCTTGCCATTTCGACCGCAATCTTCAGCGCCGCCTTGGCGGTACGCTTGCCCGACCGGGTCTGCAGCATCCACAATTTGCCGCGCTCGATGGTGAATTCGAGATCCTGCATGTCGCGGTAGTGCTTTTCCAGACTGTCGGAGACGGTGACGAAGGACTGGAAGGCGTCCGGCATCAGCTTCTGCAGTGAAGGCTTGTCGGAGCCGGCGGCGATGCGCGCGGCCTCGGTGATATTCTGCGGCGTGCGGATGCCGGCGACGACATCCTCACCCTGCGCGTTGACCAGAAACTCGCCATAGAGCTGCTTTTCGCCGGTCGACGGGTTGCGGGTGAATGCGACGCCGGTGGCCGAGGTCTCGCCCATATTGCCGAACACCATGGCCTGGACATTGACCGCCGTGCCCCAGCTTTCGGGGATGTCGTGCAGACGCCGATAGGTGATGGCGCGGTTGTTCATCCAGCTCGAGAACACCGCACCGATGGCGCCCCAGAGCTGTTCGTTCGGATCCTGCGGGAAGGGTTTGCCGAGTTCCTCCTCCACCTTGGCCTTGTAG
>NZ_JBFUGJ010000622.1:0-1904 GCF_056402975.1 Mesorhizobium sp. P3_A9
CCTCTATGACCCGGCTCTCGAGTAGCTTGGCACAGGCTGGGTCAAACACACCAGTCAAGCGCTTAGCCGATCCGGCCGGTCGCCCAGCCGCCATCGTCCCTCACACCCCGATCGCTGCCACCAAAATCCGATTCTGCCGGCGTATCGCCGCGCGCAGTTCCGGTATCCTGGCCCCGTCGCGCTTCACGAATTCGATGAACATCATGTTCATGTTGTTGAAGATCAGTTCGCCGAGCGCCGTACCGTCGATATCCCTCCGCACCAGGCCAAGCTCCTGCAGCCGGGCGATCAGCGCGCGGATCTGTTCGGTGAGCGAGCGGTCGAGTGCGGTGTAGGCCTGGCCGAACGGGCTGTCCGGCAGCTGCGTCGAGATCGCCATGGCCTGCCGCCACATCTCCTTGCTGAGATAGTGCAGCGAATGCTCGATATAGATGCCGATCAGAGTGTCCAGCGCGTCGCCGACATTGGCCGGTGGCCTTGCAACGACGCCGCGCCCCGCATTGAGCACTTCATTGACTTCCAGCGAGACGATGGCGCCGAGGATGTCGCCCTTGTTCTCATAGTAATTGTAGATCGTGCCGATCGACACTTCCGCCTGCGCGGCGATGGTTTCGATCTTTGCGCCCTCATAGCCGGCCTCGCGAAAAAGCTCTGCCGCGGCCTCGATGATGCGCCTGTGCCGGTCCGCCTTTTGCCTTGCCCGCAATCCGCTCATATCAGCCTCTTGCCACAAAAACAGAATTGACTCAATTTTAGAATTGGTTCAACTTTTTGCAAGAAGCCACAAAGGCAAGGGAGAACACTTGATGTCCGTCAAATCCGGGAATCCACTTTTCGTCCTGAAGCGCCATCTGCGCGCGGCGTGCGCCGCCACCGCACTGCTGCTTGGCGTGGGCAGCCTCGCCGAGGCCGCTGATCTCAACGCGCTGATCTGGTGCGATCATTCCGATCCGGCACTGCTGCAGCCTTTCGAGGAGGCCAACAACGTCAAGGTCAACGTCAAGGAATTTGAGGGCACGGGGGCTGGCCTCGCTATCGTCGAGCAGTCGCAGCCCGGCGACTGGGACGTGATGGTGATCGACTCGATCGACGTGCCGCGCGGTGTCGAAAAGGGCCTGTTCGAGCCGCTACCGGAGGACAAGCTGCCGCTGGCCGATCTGTTTCCGCAGGTGAAGATGGACGGCTCSACCGTSGTCGGCGGCAAGCGCTACGGCATCACCGAAAARTTCGGCTACAACACSATCGGCTTCAACAAGACCAAGGTCGATCCGGCCGACATGCAGTCCCTGGCGTCGCTGACATCAGACAAGTACAAGGGCAAGGTCGCCATCTACGACTATTATCTGCCGGTCATCGGCATGGCCGCGCTCGCCATCGGCAAGAAGACGGCGGAGCTGACCGAAGCCGACCTGCCCGCCCTCAAGGCTGAGCTTCTCAAGATGAAGGCCAACGCCAAGCTGGTCGGCGAAGTCACCGCCAGCCAGACGGCGCTGGCSACCGGCGAGGTCGAYATTCTGGTCGGCGGCGGYGARTGGGTGACGGCRGGSCTGGCCAAGGAAAACCCKGCGCTGGACTTCTCTATCCCCAAGGAAGGTGCGGTGCTGTGGTCGCAGTCGCTGGCCATGTTCAAGGATTCCAAGAACAAGGATCTGGCGCTGAAATTCATCCAGTACATTGTGAGYCCTGAAGGCCAGGCACGGCTTGCCACTTCCTCCTGCTACTGGGGCATGCCCGCCAACACCAAGGCGGCTTTGACCGACGACCAGAAGAAGGTGCTGCGCTTCGACGAGCAGCCGGGCTTCCTCGCTCGCGCCCAGGCCTATCCGGCGCCTAATGCCGATCTCGACAAGAAGATGCAGGACRTGTGGACCGAAATGCTGCAGGCGAAATGAGCGGTTGCCGTC
>NZ_JBFUGJ010000623.1:0-1884 GCF_056402975.1 Mesorhizobium sp. P3_A9
GCTGGCGCCAGCTGATGAAAGGTATTTCTCGAAGTCCGTTCACGGACAGGATTGCGCCAATCCCCCTCTCCGTCTCGGCTTCGCCGAGCCACCTCTCCCCCACATCCGTGGGGGCGAGGAGCCCAAGTTTTTGCCAGACCCTCCCCAACGTCACCATGGCTTCCCTTGGCAAGCTCTTGTATCCGGCAGCGGCGCGGGCAAGGATTGCCCAAAGAAACAATGCACGCGGAGGAAAAATGTCGCTCAAGGGAAAGACGCTGTTCATCTCCGGCGGGTCGCGTGGCATCGGGCTGGCGATCGCGCTGCGGGCCGCGCGCGACGGCGCCAATGTGACGATCGCCGCCAAGACCGCCGAGCCGCATCCGAAGCTGCCCGGCACGATCTACACCGCCGCTGAAGAGATCGAGCAGGCGGGCGGCAAGGCGCTGCCKATGTTGTGCGATATMCGCGAGGAGGCGCAGGTCGCCGAGGCGGTCGCGAAAACTGTCGAGAAATTCGGCGGCATCGATATCTGCGTCAACAATGCCAGCGCCATCCAGCTTACGGGCACGCTGGAGACCGACATGAAGCGCTACGATCTGATGCAYCAGATCAACACGCGCGGCACCTTCCTGGTKTCCAAAATGTGCATTCCGCACCTGAAGTTGGCGCAAAATCCTCACATCTTGAATCTGGCGCCGCCGCTCGACATGAAGGCCAAATGGTTCAAGAACCACGTCGCCTACACCATGGCCAAGTTCGGCATGTCGATGTGCACGCTGGGCCTGAGCGCGGAGTTCGCCAGGGACGGCATCGCGGTCAATTCGCTGTGGCCGATCTCGACCATCGACACGGCGGCCGTGCGCAATCTTCTGGGCGGTGCCATGGTAGCGGCAATGAGCCGGTCGCCCGACATCATGGCCGATGCCGCGCATGCCATCTTCATGCGGCCGTCGCGCGAAACAACAGGCAATTTCTACATCGACGAGGAAGTGCTGCGCGCCGAGGGCGTGAGCGACTTTTCGGTCTATTCACCAGGCGCGACCGGACCGCTGGCAGGCGACTTTTTTGTGCCGGACGAGGTGTTTGCCAATTCCGATACGAAGATCAGGCAAACGTTCTAGCGGGAAGGTCCCACGTTGGCTGCGATATGGATTGCATTATCCGCGAAATGCAATCCAGGCGCCCCAGAACAGGCTTGAGAAAAAGCGCAGCGGCTTCGTGAAACCCGCTGCTGCAAGCAAGGCGAACACGGCGTCTTCCGATTGCGGCGGATCGGCGCCTTGCAGGATTTTGCCGAGTTTTGTCTCGATCTCGGCCGGGGTTGCCCCATTCATGCGCCAGCGCTGAGCCCAGGCTGCCATCATTAATGGTTGCGAGGCATAGGCGTGGTAATTGCCGGCAAGGATCAACGGCGCATCCTTTTTCAAACGCGCGGCAATGTCGCCAAGGATTGCCTGCTTGGCATCATGACCAGGCAAATGATGAAGCACGCCGATCAGCATGGCTGCATCGAATGGCTGGTCTTCGGACAGGTCCGCGACAACGCCCAAAACAGGCTCCGTGCGCTCCATGAGCCCGGCGGCTGCGATGCGTGACATCGCCAGATCCAGCATGGGTTTTGACGGATCGACAGCGACGAAACTCCAGGACGGCTCCAGCTTGGCGGCTGTGATGACTTCACGCGCCGTGCCGCCGGCCCCGGCGACAAGTATGCGTGCGCTCGAGCCGGCGCCAAGCGATGCCGCGAGCATGCAGGCGGCCAGCTCATGGCACGCGTCATACCCCGCAAGCGCGATCCTGCTCTGGGTTTCGTATTCTGCGGCCCGCGAGGGGTCGAACTTGGCGGCGGCATCGACTGACATACTGTTCCAATCCGGAGCGCTTAGGCTCTCGCTATGAAGT
>NZ_JBFUGJ010000624.1:0-1874 GCF_056402975.1 Mesorhizobium sp. P3_A9
GTTCGACATTTTCGCCGCGGTGGTTGCCGCCGGCATGGTTCTGCTGCTGTCGCTGTTCTTCCGCTACACCCGCATCGGCCTCTCCTTCCGCGCTGTCGCCGACGACCAGTTCGCCGCACTCGCTGTCGGGCTGCGGCTGCCGTTGATCTGGGGCACCGTCTGGGCCGCGGCCGGTCTCGTCGCCCTGGTCGCCGGGCTGCTCTGGGGCGCTCGCCTTGGCGTGCAGTTCTCGCTGTCGCTAGTGGTGCTCAAGGCGCTGCCGGTGCTGGTGCTTGGCGGCTTCGATTCCATCCTTGGCGCCATTGTCGGCGGGCTCTTGATCGGCGCCAGTGAGAAGCTCGCCGAGGTCTATATCGGCGACTATTTCGGCGGCGGCATCGAGAGCTGGTTCGCCTACGTCGTCGCGCTCGTCTTCCTGCTGATCCGTCCCTCCGGCCTGTTCGGCCAGAAGCTCGTGGAAAGGGTCTGAGCCATGGCCGCGATCACAAGCGATTTCTCCTCCGCGCCGGCCCTGCCGAAATGGATCGCGCCCGTTCTGCTGCTCGCCATCGCCTATGGCGTTATCCCGCTCATCGGCTCAAGCTATCTGTTCGAGGCCATCCTGCTGCCGTTCCTGGCGCTCAGCCTTGCCGGCGTGGGCTTGAACATCCTCACCGGCTATGCCGGCCAGGTTTCGCTTGGCAGTGCTGCCTTCATGGCGGCGGGTGCCTTTGCCGCCTACAATTTCAACCTGCGCGTCGAAGGCCTGCCGCTGGTCGGCAGCATCTTTCTGGCCGGCATTGTCGCCGCCGCGATCGGCATCGTCTTCGGCCTGCCCAGCCTGCGGTTGAAGGGTTTTTATCTCGCGGTGTCCACGCTCGCCGCGCAGTTCTTCGTGCAATGGGCACTGACCAAGTTCAGCTGGTTCTCCAACGACTCGGCGTCCGGCGTCATCGACGCGCCGAAGCTGTCGATTTCAGGCTTCGCTTTCGACGGCGCCGTCGGCCGCTATCTCTTTGCGCTGACCATCGTCAGCATCCTCACCTTCCTCGCCTATCGGCTGATGTCGTCGCAGACCGGGCGCAACTTCATCGCCATCCGCGACAATGAAACCGCAGCCCGCATCATCGGCATACCGGTGCTGAAGACCAAGCTTCTGGCCTTCGCCATCTCGTCCTTCATTATCGGCGTCGCCGGCGTCATCTGGGCCTTCGCCTATCTGAGAACCGTCGAGCCGGACGGCTTCGATCTCGACCGTTCGTTCCAGATCCTGTTCATCATCATCATCGGCGGCCTGGCCTCGATCCGTGGCGCCTTCTTCGGCGCGGCCTTGATCGTTGTGTTTCCGCTTGGCTTGTCTCGCCTCGGCGGTTTCCTGCTCGGCGATGTCTTCGACTCGGGCGTGCTCGACATGAGCCAGCGTATCGTGCTTGGCGCCCTCATCATCCTGTTTCTGATCCTTGAACCCGACGGGCTGGTGGCCCTGTGGGACAGGGTCCGAAGACGGCTCCTGTTCGCCTGGCAGTCGACCTGAGCCCCGCATTCGCATTTGGAAATGAACCAGAGGCCGAACCAAGACGGCCCATACCGGGAGTACCCTAGCAATGACTTTCCTCAGCACCATCAAGGCGGCGGCGCTGTCCGCGGCGATGATCGTGTCGGTGGCCTTGCCCGCCGCCCACGCCGACGAACAATATTTTCCGCTGCAAAGCTATCGCGTCGGACCCTATGCGGCCGGCGGCACCGGCTTCTTCGGCGGCTTCATCGACTATCTCAACCTCATCAACATCCGCGACGGCGGCGTCAACGGCGTCAAGCTGACCTGGGATGAATGCGAGACCCAGTACGAGGTCGAACGCGGCGTCGAATGCTACGAGCGCCAGAAGAGCCATGCC
>NZ_JBFUGJ010000625.1:0-1872 GCF_056402975.1 Mesorhizobium sp. P3_A9
TAAGGGAGTCGAGCGTCTTCCGTGCGTCGGCAACGTTGTCTGCAGTGTCGGCAGCAATCACAGACTTCGGCATCTGCGACGCCTGGTCCTCGTACTTCTTCGCCGCTGCAGCTGCCTCTGGATAAGCCTTGGCAATCTCATCGATGAGCGCCTTGTGACCCTTCAGCACTTCGTCTGCGGACTTGATGTCATTGCGAGTTGCCAGGGCATAGGCAGCCATAGCTCCGCCCGCTAGCGTGGCAGCGGTCAAGACACCGCCTAGTGGCGTCGTGACGAAGTTTAGTATCGCTGTGCCAACCACCTTGAGCGAACCAATCGCCCCCATTGGACCGCTTTCCAGCGCATCGAAAATCTGACCGGCCTGGCTGGCGAAAATCTGCATCGGCGGAGCGCCGAGTGCGAACATGGTGATAACGTCGTTGCCCTGCCTGGACAGGTTGAGCATCTGGTTGGACGTCAGACGGGCGGCCGTGCCCACCGTACCCAAGGAAGCGGCAGCGCCAAGATGCTTCGCGCGCGCAAGGTCCATAACCCGGTTGATTTCAGCCTGGTCAACGCCAAGCTTCCGGGCTGCGGCGTCAGCCRTGAGCAGGGCACGTTCCATCTGCTGCGTGGCCGCAAAGGCTGGATCAACGCTGGCTTTGAAACGGTCCCAAGCTTTGGCAGTGGAAGAGATTCCGCCAGCAGTGCCAATCATCACTGTCGATTGTTTTTCCATTGCGACGGTGGCTGCGTTCGCCTGATCAATGGTCTTATCGTAGGCAGCCTGCGCTGCCTTCATCGCGCGTACATAGGCGGCCGAGCCCTGCTCGGCCTGCCGGCTGTCGATGATCAACTCTGTAACCACAGTTTCGTTGGTCATCAGTTCAGGGCTTTCTGCTCACGAGCGGGCTAAACACTGCCGTTGCATGCTGTGCTTTCATCGTGTGTTCTCCTCGTTTCTTAGAAATCGTCGGTTCGTTCTTTTTTCGCGCGCCCTAGCGCGCGCATTTCGTCTGCACACACCTCCGTACCCTACTGGTACGGGGTGGTGCGTCGGTGCGTTGTCCTTGAAAGCGCTAACTATTTTTTTGATGGTGCGCTGGGGTGCGCCTAGTGCGCCTTCTCACGATTTTGCAACTTTAAGGTAGTCAACGGAGCGCCTTGCAATCGCGTCTCTACGGCTCTCTTTCTCCAAAATTCCAACGAGGATCATGGCGTCGAGCAGGCCTTGGATATCCTTCTTTCGCGCGGCGTTTTGTTTGTCGGCTGTATCGATGCCGAGTACATATCCAACCTCATGCCCCGCCCAATCCTTCGATTGCGGATCGTACCGGCAATCGCGATTGGCGATGCCAATCAGTATCGACTGCAATTCTCCCTCGGCAAGATCGGCCACTTTGGCGGTTGCGACTTCAAGCGGGTCGGCGTCTGGCGGATACCAGCGCTTAACAGCTGGCGCATGCTCCTGCGGCAGAAGTGGACCGCGCCCATTGCCCAGCGGCACGCTTTCGACGTGATACCAGCCACCAGAGCCGACTTTTGACAGGTTGCCCTTATCGATTGACGCACTGAAGTATTCGCGGCGGTCGGCAGACTTCACGCCCCACTTGCCAGCCTGTTCATCCGACATTGGATTCACGACGCGGACAATGCGGGCTTTGTCCTTGAGTGCGCCGCCCCCACGGCCCGAGTTCGCGGTAACTGGACCCTCCGACTTGACGACGTGATGGGCTAGGTCGATGGAGCAATTCAGCTTGTCGGCAATCATGACCCACAAGCTAGCGACTCGTTGAATGGCGCCGTTGTCGTTTTCGTTGATCTCATGGGTGGAGACGAATGGATCGAGGATAAGCGCGTCAGGCTTGAACTCGGCCGCAACCTCCACAATCC
>NZ_JBFUGJ010000626.1:0-1846 GCF_056402975.1 Mesorhizobium sp. P3_A9
CCGCCGACATGCCCGACATCATCGTCGTCGACGGCGCCTTGCCGGATGTGCAGGCGGTTGACCTCATCCGCCGCGTGCGCGCCATGGAAAGCCCGATCAAACCGCAGATCCTGATCTCGCTGGTCGAGCTCGATATCGCCTCGATCATGCGGGCCAAGCGCGCCGGCGCCCAGGGCTATCTCTTGAAGCCCTTCAATCGCCCGCAGCTGCTCGAGCGTTTTCGCAACTTGAAGATCGCCGCCTGATTCCGCGCCTGGAACAATTCCAGGAAAGTCGGGAACGGTTTCCGCAATTATCGCCCCCATCATGCAAAAAACCCGGCCTGAGCCGGGTTTTTTTCAACTTTGAGATTCTGAAGGCGCTGGCCGTTCAGGCGCTGACGCGGATGTCCTCGGGTTCGCGCAGCACATAGCCGCGGCCCCAGACCGTCTCGATGTAGTTCTGGCCACCGGACGCGGCGTCGAGCTTCTTGCGCAGCTTGCAGATGAAGACGTCGATGATCTTCAGTTCCGGCTCGTCCATGCCGCCATAGAGGTGGTTGAGGAACATTTCCTTGGTGAGCGTGGTGCCCTTGCGCAGCGAGAGCAGCTCCAGCATCTGGTATTCCTTGCCGGTGAGATGCACGCGCTGGCCGCCGACTTCAACAGTCTTGGCGTCGAGGTTGACCACCAGGTCACCGGTGGTGATGACCGACTGGGCGTGGCCCTTGGAGCGCCGCACGATGGCATGGATGCGCGCTACCAACTCGTCCTTGTGGAACGGCTTGGTCATGTAGTCATCGGCGCCGAAGCCGAGGCCGCGTACCTTGTCCTCGATGCCGGCCATGCCGGAGAGGATGAGAATGGGCGTCTTTACCTTGGAGAGGCGAAGCGTTCTCAAGACCTCGTAGCCGGACATGTCGGGGAGGTTGAGATCGAGAAGGATGATGTCGTAGTCGTAGAGTTTGCCCAGATCGACACCCTCTTCGCCGAGGTCCGTCGTATAGACGTTGAAACTTTCCGATTTCAGCATCAGTTCGATGCTTTGTGCGGTTGCACTGTCATCTTCTATCAGCAGAACACGCATTTAATTCCCCTTTTCTGCTGCCGGACCATCTTACGACCCGTCCGGATCCGGAGCAGTGGTTGCCTTGTGCAGAGGCTGCCATTGAATGGTTAACAAAACCTAATTTCCCGTCCACGACGGTACCAGATTTTTTAACCCCTTTCTACACCCTCTTGAATCTAATAACGAATCACAGACCCAAATTCCTAATGCAACACATTAACAACCTGGACTAAGCGACTCCAGGGACTCATCGACGCGCTTCCGAATCGGCGACCGGAATTTTTACCCGGCCTTAAGTCCTGASCCGTATGATTAACAATGCCCGTAAACGAATGGTTACCAACGGCRAAAAACTTTAGGRKTTTGTTTCCCATARTTCSGGGAAWGCCGGTGGAMACGGGYRGCGCCWGGGCCTTTCCAGGTGGTTTGGACGATATGTGCGGGTGTGCGTTTCCGGGAGTACCGAATCATGAAGTCACGTGAAAACCTCGTTCGGCTGAAACAGTTTCAGGTGAATGAGAAGCGGCGGCAGCTGCTTCAGCTCGACATGATGATCGCCGAGTTCGAACGCATGGCYGTSGAACTGGAGCTTCAGATCACCGCCGARGAAAAGAARGCCGGCATCACCGACATCAATCATTTTGCCTATCCGACCTTCGCCAAGGCGGCACGCTTGCGCCGCGACAACCTCAGAAATTCGCAAGGCGACCTCGCCCAACAGCGAAGCGCTGCCGAATCATTACTCGGCGAAGCTGAAGCGGAGCTTTCGAAGGCTGAAATGCTGGAATCGCGCGACACC
>NZ_JBFUGJ010000627.1:0-1840 GCF_056402975.1 Mesorhizobium sp. P3_A9
ATGTAGTCGAGATCGAATTCGCTGTCCTTCAAGGCATTGACGAGGGGCGTTGCGCCGAGATGGAAGGTGACGCTGCCGAACTGATCGAAGCCCTTGTAATGGGTCGCCGAGCTCATCCAGCTCTCGCCGACCAGAAGGACTTTTGCTTTCGCCATGATCATATTCTCCTGATTTCGCCCATGGGCGGGTGTCTGGAAATCGATAAGTCTTTGATTTAACTCGCCATCACAGTGTCGTTCGCCAAGGCGGTGGCCTTCAGGGTCGCAAAATCCGCTATGTAGCCCTGCGCGCCTTCGACGGTGGTCGTCAGGCTCGCACCGATCGCGGCATAGCGGGCGGCAGCATCCAGCGACGCGCCATGCAGCCACAGACTCAGGAAGATGCCGGCAAAGCTGTCGCCGGCGCCGGTGGCGTCGACGCGGTTGACCGGCAGTGCCGGGACCTCGATCTGTGGGCCGCCGCCCGACGGGAAGACGACCGCGCCAAACTCGCCAAGAGTGAGCACGACCGTTCCGCGCGGCTTGATGCGCGACAGCATCAACCGCACCTCTTCGATCATGGTCGCCATCCCGGTGCGAAAGCCGAAAATCTCCCGCATCATCACGTCGTTGATAAAGGTCAGGTCGATCTGCCTGACCATCTGCGCAAAAGCCTCCGGCGTGCGCGCGCTTTTGGGCAGGCCGGCCGAATGCAGGCTCACCTTCCAGCCGGCATGATGAAAGCGCGCGATGGAGGCGGTCATCGTCTCATAGTGAAAGCCCTCGATATGCAGGCAGGCCGGGCGCTGCTCGGGCTGGATGTCCAGATTGGCGGTCAGGTCGACCTCACCCAGTTCGAATGGTTCGCTGATGATGGTGCGGCTGCCATTGCGCTCGATGATGACGATCGCCTGCGAAAGCCGGTTGTTGGGCGTGCTGCGGATGGGGAGGGCGTGGACACCGAGTTTGGCGAGCTCGCCCAGCGCCCAGTCGCTCTCTGCATCCCTGCCGACCGCAGTCGCCAGTTCCACGTCAAGGGCATAGGGCACCCCAACGCCAGCCGCGGCAACCGCGAGATTGGCCGCCGGTCCGCCCAGCGCCTTTTCGATATGGCTGGCGGTGATGCGGTCGTCTCGATGCGGCAGCACGTCGACGCGGCACAGGAAGTCGACGCTGACGCGTCCGGCGACCAGAAGCCTTGGCAGGTGGTCGAGATTTTTGGGCCTGCGGGGTGCTCGGCCTGGCAACGAACGGGCGAACGAACTCGGCCGGTACATCAGCGCGGCAACCGCCTTCTCGATGCGGTCGCGGGTGTCTTCCCTAAGGCCGGCAGTGCCATTGATGAAGTTCGAAACCGTGCCGATGGAGACACCGGCGGTTCGTGCGACATCCGCTATGGTAGGGCGCTTGCGTTGCAATTGCCTGGTTCCGATTGAAGCGTTTCAAACGGTAACAGGGGAGATGCGACACCTCAACGGAATTATCTTCCAAAAAGCGGGTAGTGTAGGTCTGGATTTAGAAACCAAAACCATGATGTGGCCGAAACCCGAATTCGCGTTACCAAATTTGAACGTTTTTCAATTTTCGGCAAAAAGATTGTGCATTCGCATCTTTTGCACTTTGTTTGGCCGGCCAGCCTGATCGGTGCTCGGCGCAGCTGCCATTTCGTCAGCCGCAAGCGGCCCACAGAAACCGAGACGCGGCGCGTTTTATGGGCAAGGCGCGTTCTCTGGTTTCGACGCCCGAGACTGAAGTTTGAGGGCGTTGCCACATTCAAATCCGGTTGGTACGTAGCTGACAAATTCCAGTTGCTGCAATTGCCGTAGAGTTTCTTGTTTCCAACGGATCGGCTTCTTATGACC
>NZ_JBFUGJ010000628.1:0-1813 GCF_056402975.1 Mesorhizobium sp. P3_A9
GAGCAGACGATGCTTGTCTTTGCAGGCCTCGGCAATCCGGGCGCGAAATACGCTGGCAACCGGCACAATGTCGGTTTCATGGCGGCGGACGCTATCGCCCGCCGCCACTCCTTTTCGCCCTGGTCGAAGAAATTCCAGGGCCTGATTTCAGAAGGCACGCTCGGCGGCGAAAAGATCATCCTGATCAAGCCGCAGACCTTCATGAACCTGTCSGGMCAGTCGGTCGGCGAAGCGCTGCGCTTCTACAAGCTCGAGCTTTCCGCGCTCACAGTCTTCTATGACGAGATCGACCTCGCCGAAGGCAAGCTGCGCATCAAGACCGGCGGCGGCGCCGGCGGCCATAACGGCATCCGCTCGATCGACGGCCATGTCGGCAATGCCTATCGCCGCGTGCGCATCGGCGTCGGCCATCCCGGCGTCAAGGAAATGGTCCAGCATCATGTGCTCGGCGATTTCGACAAGATCGACCGCGAATGGCTCGATCCCTTGCTCGACGCGATCGCCGACAACGCCGCCATGATCGTCAAGGGCGACGAATCCGGCTTCATGAACAAGGCAGCCCTTGCCGTTCAGGGCAAGGCGGCGCCCGAGCCGGAAAAGCCGGCACAAAATCAGGTTCCAAAACAGCAGAGCCACATCCGCCAGGCACGCCCGCAGCAGGCGCCACCCAAGCTGCCGGAATCCCGGCCGATGGCCGCCATGCTGAAGAAACTGTTCGGCAACAAGGACTGAGCGCGCACGCATCCGGCCTTACAGGGCTTGACGTTGATCACCCCTATCGCCCATAGCCCTCATCAAATTCGCTTTTCCCGATAGGACTGGACACAATGGGTTTCAAATGCGGCATCGTTGGCTTGCCCAACGTCGGCAAGTCGACGCTCTTCAACGCGTTGACCAGGACGGCGGCGGCGCAGGCCGCCAATTATCCGTTCTGCACCATCGAACCGAACACCGGCGAGGTGGCGGTTCCCGATCCGCGCCTGCAGAAGATCGCTGCGATCGCCAAGTCGAAGGAGATCATCCCGACCCGCATCTCCTTTGTCGACATTGCCGGCCTGGTGCGCGGCGCCTCGAAGGGCGAAGGGCTGGGCAACCAGTTTCTCGCCAACATCCGCGAGGTCGACGCCATCGTGCATGTGCTGCGCTGCTTCGAGGATGACGACATCACCCATGTCGAGGGCCGCATCGACCCCGTCGCCGACGCCGAGACGGTCGAGACAGAGCTGATGCTCGCCGACCTCGACAGCCTGGAGCGCCGCATCGTCCAGATCCGCAAACGCGCCTCGACCAAGGACAAGGAAGCCACCACCGTCCTGCCGATGATGGAGGCCGCGCTCGAATTGCTGCAGGCCGGCAAGCCGACCCGCATCCTGCTCAAGGGCATATCGGCCGAAGATTTGCGCATCCTGCAGGGGCTGAACCTGTTGACCTCGCACCCGGTGCTCTATGTCTGCAACGTCGCCGAGGCCGATGCCGCCACCGGCAACGAGCACACCAGKGCCGTGGAAAAGATGGCCACMGCGCAGGGCGCCGGCACCGTGGTGATCTCGGCCGCGATCGAGGCCGAAGTCGCMCAGCTCAGCGATGAGGAAGAAATGGARTTCCTGTCCTCGCTCGGGCTCGATGARCCTGGCCTGAACAAGGTCATTCGCGCCGGCTACGATCTGTTGCACCTGATCACCTATTTCACCGCCGGGCCGAAGGAAACGCGCGCCTGGACCATCCACAAGGGCGACAAGGCCCCGCAGGCGGCTGGCGTCATCCACACGGATTTCGAGCGCGGCTTCATCCGCGCCCAGACCATCGCCTATAT
>NZ_JBFUGJ010000629.1:0-1808 GCF_056402975.1 Mesorhizobium sp. P3_A9
GGGCGTGACCGTGAAAACAACTGAGGAACGCTACCTCGAGTACGACCAAATCGGCTGCCGTGCCACGGCGCGTTTCGACATCAACGTTCACGACTTGGGCAGCAACACCGTTGCCGGGCCGCTGGTCGGCCTGATCGGAAACTGAGATGGCTGAGATCAAACGCTCCTCCGCTCACGCGGTCCTGAAGTTTGCCGGCGATGGCATCGGATCCCGACAGGTCCGCGCCATCGTGTCGACCGGCGATGTCGACCGAATGGGCGACATTATCGAACAGGCCGGCATCAAGCTCGATGCCTTCCGCCGATCGCCGACGGTGCTCTGGCAACACGATGCGGATCACCCGATTGCCAAGGCGCTGAGCATCAATGTCGAAGGCGGCAAGGTCGTCGCTCTTGTGCAGTTTCCCGAAGCTGGCGTCAGTCAAAAGTCGGACGAGGTTTACGGGCTGATCAAGGCCGGCGTCATCAACAGCACATCGATTGGCTTTGTGCCGCTGAAGAGCGTCCCGATCGATCCGACCAAGCCGTATGGCGGGAAGCGCTTCACCTCGAGCGAGATGCTGGAATTTTCGTTTGTTTCGGTCGCGGCCAACAGTTCAGCCCTGATCACGGGACGGACGGCGGCCAACAGCAATACCCCGCGCCTCGACGCAGCTAAGCGCCGCTTCGCGCAGCTCAGCCGGTAACAACAAACAAAATTGGGCAGCCAGACGGGCAGGTCCAACCGGCGATCGAGGTGCCCGTCGGCCTTCGATCGCCGGCCTTTCAAACAAGGAATCAAGATGCCCAATCAAGACAGGCAAGGGACCGTCGTCACGTGGATCCCCGGCTCGGCCTATGGCTTCATCTCGCCCCATGATGGTGGCGCCGATCTGTTCGCGCACGTGACAGCACTCAACGATAGCATCGATGGGCTGCGCGTAGGTCAGCGCGTGTCATTCGATAGCCAGGTTGACCAGCGCACCGGCAAGCAGCGCGCGATCAACGTGGAGGTGATGGAATGAGCGACAAGGTACGCATAGACAGCGATCGATTGGTAATCGAAAGCGGCGGATCCATCATCGTTCGCAATGGCGGCATCATTCGAGCCGAAGTAGGCGCCATCGTCGACATGCCCGATCAGGTCGAGTTCTTCGCCGGGACAAGCTTCACGCTTTCGACGCGCGAGCGCTTCGTGCGAACCACGAGCAGCAGCCCTGTGTCGATCGTCGTGCCACCCTATTCGTCTGTGCCATTCCCGCCTGGCACAGTGCGCTCTGTGCTGCAGGGCGGTACCGGCCAAGTCACATTTGTTGCCGGCGATGGCGTCACCATCAACACACCTGAGACCCTGAAGATCGCCAAGCGATACGCCGCCGCGATGGTGATGGCGGCCGAGACGCAGAACGTCTGGGATCTGATGGGGTATCTCGAGGCCGCGTAAGTTGGCCGGTAAATAAATCAATTAAATCAATATGTTAGCCAACGTGGTCTTCGCACTTGCGAAGGGTCGGGGGCTTGGACCGCTTCGGGGGGCAACGCTGCAAAACCGTAACAATTTCGATTTTTTGGGTAGAATTTTTAATCGGCCCCGGGGGCTCGACTCTCTGCAGGATGCGGCGGAGAAGTATTTTCGATAGTCAGTACTCTGCAAACAATGCGTTGCAAATTTCCGCCCTAGGAACGATGTTCCCTTGGATAAATCATTGGGCGGATACCATGGAAAAAGAAGACCACCTCGACAAAGAGACCTCGGTATCGGCTGAACTAACTCCTACTGGAGTCAAAGCCAGCGCAAGAAGTAGGGCGGTCGCTGCATTTGACAGGCT
>NZ_JBFUGJ010000630.1:0-1808 GCF_056402975.1 Mesorhizobium sp. P3_A9
GGCGACAACAACTTCATCACCTTATCGGGAGGAGCAAGCTTTGGGCGATATATACGCCACATAGCATCTGGCGCAACCGACCGCTGAGCGTTATTGATTCGCGGGGACGTATAATGGGCTGCTGCAACGGAGAAACGCTATGCTCATCCACCGACTTGCCACTTTGACCGGCCTTGCCGTAGCGACGTTGTTCCTGGCCGCGCCAGCCAACGCGTTGACGATGGCCGAGTGCAGCACGAAATATAACGCCGCCAAGGACGCGGGGACACTTGCCGGGGCGACCTGGAACCAGTTCCGCAAGGCACAATGCGGCACCGACGCCGCCGCCACCACGGACACCAAGCCGGCCGACACGAAGAAGGCAGCCGAAACCAAACCGGCCAAGACCACCAAGGCTGCGGCCGCGGCGGCTGACAGCACGGCCAAGGGCCTGACGGCCAAGGAATGCAGTGCCAAGTACCAGGCGGCGAAGGCTGCCGGCACGCTGAACGGCCAGAAGTGGAACGACTTCCGCAAGGCCGAATGCGCCGCTGGTGCATCGGCCGCCGCCGACACCACCAAGCCGGCAACCACCAAGGCCGCCGCGGCCGCCGCCGACGGCAAGGGTCTGACCATGGCCGAGTGCAGCACCAAGTACCAGGCTGCCAAGACGGCGAACACGCTGAAGGGTCAGAAGTGGAACGACTTCCGCAAGGCAGAATGCGGGGCCGGCGCCTCGGATGACGACAGCGTGCCTGCTCCGAGCGAAGCAAGCTACACCAAGGAGCCGGCAAAGCCGACGACGGTTGCGCCCAAGGGCGTCAAATTCCCGTCCGCGATCTCGGCGAAATATGCCAGCGAGACCCCCGGAAAGGGCCGCATGCACACCTGCCTCGACCAGTACTATGTYCTCAAGGACGCCAACGCGYTKRGYGGCCTGAAGTGGATCCAGAARGGYGGCGGCTTCTACAGCCTSTGCAACGCCAAGCTGAAGAGCTGATCGACAGCATCATCTGAAAAACAAAGCCCGCGAGCCCAAGGTTCGCGGGCTTTTCGTTGCGTTGAAAAGCTCAATGGCCCTGCTTCCGCTACCGCGAAAGCCTTGAACCGATAGCGTGGTCGCCCCACGCCCGGCAGCCGGGTGCGGGAGGTCTTCTGGGTGAGGCAGAAGATTCTAGTTGAACATAWGMAGAACAAACAGTATACAAAAGATGTTCAATCTGTACTCGATATGGAGGGTTTGATGTCTGGCTTGAAATTGACGGCGCTGGCTGCAACGACTTTTATTGCCTGGGGTGCTATCCCGGGAAACGCAATGACGATGAAGGAATGCGGCGAGACCTATCGGACCGCCAAGGAAAGCGGCGCCCTGAACGGCATGGACTGGAACGCTTTCCGCAAGGATAAATGCGCAACGTCCGCTACGGGAAGTGCCGAGGCGAACACGGCGACACAACAGCCGAAGAAGGAAGCCAGCGCGGCGACCGCACCAACCGTAGCGCCGGGTGGCGTGACGTTCCCGACCACGCTCGCGGCCGAGTTTCAGGCCGAGAAACCCGCCAAGGCGCGAATGAAGACCTGCCTCCAAGGCTACCATAGCAACAAGGATGCAGGAACGTTGAGCGGCCTCAAGTGGATCCAGAAGGGTGGCGGCTATTACAGCCTGTGCAATGCCAAGCTGAAGACCTGATCGCCAGCAATAGCTCAACGAAGAAAGGCCCACGAGCCGCAAGGTTCGCGGCTTTCTTTGCCGAGCGATCTACACGTGTTTGCGCTGCCCCTCACCTGCCTGCCGGCATCCTCTCCCCGTATAGTGACGGGGAGAGGGG
>NZ_JBFUGJ010000631.1:0-1799 GCF_056402975.1 Mesorhizobium sp. P3_A9
CTTTTTTGTTTGCTTGCCGTGCAGAACAAGTCTTGCGCGGTTGTTTCGAAGCTATTGCAAGCACCGTTGCCGCAACTATTATAGGTTGCGTCGAAGGGGCTTTTGCCAAGAGTGGTTTTGGGGCGTCGTTCAAACAATACCGCAAGTTGGTGGCGTGCGCTGGCTCGGCTGGTGCCGGTGCTTGCGATGATGATGGTTGCCTTCACCGCGAAGGCCGATAACTCAGCCGACCCGAAAACATGGAATCCCGATACCTGGTACCTTCAGCATCTTCTGTCCGATGGTCTCTCGGAGATGCAATTTGTCGTCGTCCGCAGCAACGCGGCTGGCTGCGAGCCCAACTGTCCGGAATGGATTTCAGCTGAAGGCGCCATCGAAGCCGGAACGCCGGCCAAGCTCAAGCGTATATTGAAGACGCTCGGTCGCCGCCACCTGCCCATCATCATCAGTTCTCCCGGCGGCAGCGTCGACGCCGCTCTCCAGCTCGGCCGAATAATCCGCAAGAACAAACTCGATGTAGCCGTCGGTGTCACCAAATTCTCCGGCTGTCAGCCGGGGATGGACCTTTGCCGGGCCGACAACGGCAAGGGYACYGCCTATTTCGGCGTYGCGTCYGAYGGCGGYGCCATGTGYAAYTCCGCCTGTCCGCTGATGTTTGCCGGAGGTGTCCAACGCCTGGTCGGGCGATGGGCTTATCTGGGCGTCCACCAGATCACCACGACATTCCAACGCCAGCAGGTCTACTACCGCACCACGTACAGAATTGTGCGTGGCAGGAAGAAGATTATCAGCAGCAAGATCATCAGCCGTACGAATGCCGGCACCTACAAGACCTACGAGATGAGCAAGGCGGTTGAAAGGAAGCTGTCGGCCTATCTCACGGAAATGGGAGTGGGGCAGGGTGTTCTCGAGGTCATGAAAGCCACACCCGCGGGTGACATCCGCCAGGTCGCCCTCGACGACATGACCACGATGAAGCTGGTCACCAGCAAGGGCACTGTCGACCTGCTTATATGGGCGGGCATATGCCGGCGAAGTCCGGCGCCGACGAACTGCAGGGAAATCCCTGCAAACGACAAGCCGGCCGCCGTGGCGGCGATTGAGGCTAAGCCCGCCCCCTCCCAACCGGCTCAAGTCTCACTTTCGCAGCCTGCCAAGGCAGCACCAATCCGGCCCATGAAGGCAGTACTGACCCAGCCTGCCAAGGCTCCGCCCTCCAAGCCGTTCTGGGCAGCGCCAGGAAATGGGGCGCCGGAGATGCGCTTTATGGTCGTTCGCGGCAGCGACGCGCTCTGCAATCCCGACTGCCCGGAATGGATCTCGGCCGAAGGCGCAATCACGCCTCAGGCCCCGCAGAGGCTTGGCCAGTTGCTCGCCATGCTTGGCAAAAGGCGGCTGCCCGTTGTGATCAGCTCACGGGGAGGCGACCTGTTCAGCGCTTTGAGGGTGGGTCGGCTCATCCGGGAACGGGCGCTCGACGTCGCGGTCGCCCGCACCAATATCACCGGCTGCGATCCGGTAGGCGGAGCTTGCTTGGCCGACAACGGCGCCTATGTCGGGCTGATCAGCGATTTTGGCGTGGAGTGCGATTCAGCCTGCGCGCTCGTGCTTGCCGGCGGCGCCAAGCGGCTGGTCGATCCCGAGGCTCGGCTCAGCATGTACACAATGGGGCAGAAGCGGGTAGTCAAAACCTACCTGGAAGAGATGGGGATCAATGCCGGTCTGTTCGCGGCGCTCGAGCAGCGCTCGGTCGAGCGCCAGCTCGAACCCGACATGATGCTGAGGGTTGGATTGATCAC
>NZ_JBFUGJ010000632.1:0-1791 GCF_056402975.1 Mesorhizobium sp. P3_A9
TCGGGATTTGTTTCGGAGGCCGCCTCGAGGAATTCGGCGATTTCCAGCACGACCGCGCGCTCATCCTTCGAAAGCGCCGATGTGCCGGCCTCGATCGACGGGCGGTGCACGAAATCCTCGAACAGGTAGAAGTAGCCCTTGATGCCGACGAGATCGACGCCGGCATCGCAATCGGCGAGGATTTCCAGAATCTCATAGATCCTGTTGCGGATACGCTGCTCGATCAGTCTTTCGGACGGCTCTTCGGTCATGGACGCACCGCCGCTGAAGGTTAGAAAGGCAGTTTCATTCCCGGCGGGATCGGCAGGCCGGCGGTCAGCGCCTTGGTCTTCTCCTGCATGATCTGCTCGACCTTCACCTTGGCGTCATTGTGGGCGGCGAGGATCAAATCCTCGAGGATCTCGACATCGTCCTCCTTGAACAGAGACGGGTCGATCTTCAGCGACTTCATCTCGAACTTTCCGGTCAAGGTGACGTTGACCAGGCCGCCACCAGCCTGGCCGGATGCTTCCAGCGTGGCGATCTCATCCTGCATGGCCTGAAACTTGGCCTGCATTTCCTTCGCCTTGCCCATCAGGCCGAGAAGATCTTTCATGGTCCGATCCTTGGTTTTTGGTTTGTCAGAGGTTCTTGGTTTGTCAGGTCTCGTCGTCATCCGCCGGCGGCTCGACCGGCACTTCTGCCTCGGCCGTTTCCGCCTCCGGCGCGTCTGGGATGCGCACGTCGATGATCTTGGCACCGGGAAAGCGCGCCAGGAAGGCGGCAACCGTCGGATCGCTCTTGGCATCGAGGAAGGCGTTTTCGCGCTTGGTCGATTCCATTTCAGCCAGCGTCTGGCCGCCATCTTCCTTCGACAGCGACACCAGCCAGTTGCGGCCGGTCCAGGCGCGCAGTTTCGTCGTCAGCTCGTTGAGCAGCAGCTTCGGCGCATCGTCGGTCAGGCTGACATCGATACGGCCGGGCTCGAAGCGCACGGGACGGATGCAGCGCTTGACCAGCACCTTGAAGGCGATGTCGCGCTGCGCGTCGGCAAGCGCAACGATATCGGCCAGCGACCTGACCGGCACCTGCTGCGGCTCGGACACCGGCGCGGGCGGGGCGACGAAGGCGACCGGCGCTGGCGTGGCCTCGACCAGCCGCATGGTCTGCGCGCCACCGGACCCGGATGGCATGCGCGTCTGCGCCACCGCGCTGGCCCCACCGCCATTGCCGTTGCCGGAACCCGCGGGCGCGCCATTCGGGCGCGATGCGCCATTTTGTGCCGGCGCGGCCCCATCGAGCGACCGCAACGCCTCGTCCAGCGTCGGCAGGTCGGCGGCATGCGCCAGCCGGATCAGCACCATCTCGGCGGCACTCACCGGCCGGTTGGAGGACTGTACCTCGGGAATGCCCTTGAGCAGCATCTGCCAGGTTCGCGACAGCACCCTGACCGACAGCGCCCTGGCAAAATCGGCGCCGCGCTCGCGCTCGTCCTGCGACAGCGAAGCGTCGTCCATGGCGGTCGGCACGAAACGCAGCCGGGTGACGAGGTGGTTGAACTCGGCAAGATCGGTCAGCACCGCGGCCGGATCGGCGCCGGTGTCGTATTGAGTGCGGAATTCCGCCAGGGCCGCCGCCACATCGCCCTTCATCACATGTTCGAACAGGTCGACGATGCGGGCGCGGTCGGCCAGACCCAGCATGGCCCGCACCGCTTCGGCGCTGACGGAGCCGGCGCCGTGCGCGATCGCCTGGTCGAGGATGGAGAGCGAATCGCGGGCGGAGCCTTCCGCCGCGCGCGCGATCATCGCC
>NZ_JBFUGJ010000633.1:0-1766 GCF_056402975.1 Mesorhizobium sp. P3_A9
GACGACAGCAATCGATGGCAACAGCGTTCGCAGCGTCGGTGGCCTCAGGATCGTCCGGTACAACATTCCCAAGGGCTGTTGTGCGGCTTACTATCCTGAGACAAATCCGCTGTTTCCCTTGGCGCATCACGATCCAAAGTCCAAGACCCCTTCGTACAAACTTTTGCCAGTGCGTTTGAGCCGATCAACCCTGTCCCAGGATGGTTGAGTCCCTTGTAGGCGAATGATGAAGAGGGAGATGAGCTACTCGAATGGCGCCTTTGCGGCTGCGGCGATAGCGCTCGGCATCGCCAGCGCCGCCTTGGGATGGCGTCGCGAGCCGCGAGAGCTTCGGCTGGATCCGCCTGTCGCGTCTGATCTTGATGGATTTCGGCTGATGCCAAATGGCATCAGCGGAACGCCGCCCGCGAGTTATTTTGCGTCGGGCAAGCCATACGAAACGGACGCCTACAATTTAAGCCAGGGCAAGCGTCTTTACGCCTGGTTCGGCTGCCCGGCATGCCATGGTGATGGTCGCGGCGGCGCTGGTCCGTCGTTCCTGGACGGCTGGTGGCTGTACGGGCCCGAGATCGTGTCCATTGTTGCGTCCGTCAGGGACGGCCGGCCGCATGGGATGCCGGCCTTTCGCGACCGGATGACGACCGAGCAGATATGGCAGCTCGCCGGCTATGTTCAAACGATTGGCGCTTATAAGCCCAAAGTTGCGGCGCCCAGTCGCAACGATGACAAACACACCCGCCCTGCCGAAAATCGTGGTCCGGCAAAAATCCTCTTCGACCAGGGGCCGGCGGGGGTTCACCCTGACCAGGGGCCATCGCCTTGAGAGCCGCGCGCGTCATCGCGTTGTGGGCCGCTACGATCGCGTGCGGCTGCAGCGGAAACCAGTCCGCGCTCGACCCCGCTGGCGCGCCCGCGCTCCATATCGAACACCTGATTATCGGCATCGTGGCCCTGTGCTCGGTAATCTGGCTTGCTGTGATGCTCGTGCTTGGTGGCGCACTGTGGCGCAGACGCCAGCGGGACGAAACGGAAATCCGGCAACGGCGGCTGACTGTGGTCGTAACTGCGGCAGTGGCCGCGACCGCCATTATGATTGCCGGCATGACGGTTGCCAGCTTCTACACCACCCGCGGCATCGGCCTTCCGGAAAAAGCCTCTATAACGATCACTGTAAGAGGGCAGCAATGGTGGTGGCAGGTAATCTACGCCGGTTCCTCCGAAACACCTGGCTTTCAGACCGCCAACGAAATTCACATCCCTGTTGGTCAGGATGTTCATGTTCGGCTTGAAAGCGCTGATGTCATCCACTCTTTTTGGATCCCCAGTCTTGCCGGCAAGCAGGATCTTGTCCCGGGGCGCTCCAACAGCCTGCTGCTGCGGGCCGAGAAGCCCGGTGTCTATCGCGGTCAGTGCGCCGAATTCTGCGGACTGCAGCACAGCCATATGGCGGTGATGGTCATCGCCGAGGCGCCAGCCGACTACGCACGCTGGATCGCGTCACAGAGTGCTGATGCAAATCCGACGACGGGTCCTGACGTCGCCGCCGGACGCGCGGCTTTTCTGGCAAAGCCGTGCGCCGCCTGCCACACCATTCGGGGCACAGCCGCCAACGGCACCACCGGACCTGACCTTACCCATGTCGGCAGTCGTCAAACAATCGCGGCCGGCCTCGTCGAGACCACGCGCGGTTCACTGGCCGCATGGATCGCCGATCCGCAGACGCTGAAGCCCGGAAACAACATGCCGATGGTGCCGCTGACCAGTAT
>NZ_JBFUGJ010000634.1:0-1730 GCF_056402975.1 Mesorhizobium sp. P3_A9
CGTGCATAGCCATAAGTGAAGGCATGGAAACCAGAGCCAACTACGTCATTGTCGGCATTTTTACGCTGGTTGCGATCCTGGCGGCGTTCGCTTTCGTCTATTGGACCGCCGCGATCGGCGACAGGGGCGAGACCACGCTGCTGCGCGTGCGCATTCCGGGTTCGGCTTCCGGCCTCGGCCCAGGCAGTCTGGTGCTGTTCAACGGCGTCAAGGTCGGTGTGGTCAAACGCGTATATCTCGACCTCGATAATCCGACGGTAGCCATCGCCGACACCGAAGTCGACCGGCTGACACCGATCACCAAGTCGACGCAGGCCGATCTCGGCCTTGCCAACCTCACCGGCCAGGCCAACATCGAACTCAAGGGTGCCGACCCCAAGGAAGTCAAGCTTCTCGACCAGGCCGAGAAGGAAGGCAAGGTTGCCGAGATCGTTGCCAACCCCTCAGCCGTGACCAACCTGCTGCAGACGGCGCAGAACATCTTCACCCGTGCCGACAAGGTGCTTTCGGAGCTCGAAGGCTTCACCAAGGATGTTCGCGGGCCGCTGACGCAGACCGTCCAGAACGCGCAGACATTCTCCGATGCGCTGGCCAAGAATGCCGACGGCATCGACAAGTTCCTGTCTGCGGTCAGTGCGCTGTCCGATGAGCTGAAAGGCGTTTCCGGCAAGCTGGACGGCACGCTGAAGGCCGCCGAAGGGATTCTCAATGCCGTCGACAAGGACAAGATCAAGAGCATCGTTGCCAATGTCGACACGGTGACCGCGAATCTCAAGGAAACATCGCAGCAGCTCGACGGCGTGATCAAGAATGTCGATACGGCGGTCGGATCCGTCAATGATTTCGCCAAGCAGACGCAAGGCACGCTGGCCAAGGTCGATGGCGTGCTCGACGGCATCGACCCGGCGCAGGTGCGCACTGCTCTGGCCAACATCCAGAAGGCGAGTGAAAGCGCCGACAAGGCCGCCGCCGATATCGCCGTCGTGACCAGCAAGTTCGCCAACCGCGCCGACGATATCGACCAGACGATCAAGGACGCCAAGCAACTGGCGCAGCGGCTCAACGACGCCTCGGTGCGTGTCGACGGCATCCTCGCCAAGGTGGATACCTTGCTCGGGTCGGGACAGGCCGATGGCGTGATGGCCGACGCCAGGGATACGCTGAAGTCGTTCAAGCAGGTCGCCGATACGCTGAATGCGCGGCTTGGCGTCATCACCGACAATCTGGCGCGCTTCTCGGGCCAGGGCCTGTCGAACGTCGAGGCGCTGGTCCAGGACAGCCGCCGCTCGATCAGCCGCATCGAGGAGGCGGTCACGGATCTCAGCCGCAATCCGCAACGCATTCTTTCGGGTGGCGACGGCGAGGTTCGGCAATTCGATGGCAGGGCGCGGCGTTGACTTCGGCGTCGGCGCGCCCCAAGAACATGAGTTGCGGATGCGGGTTGATCTTACGATCCGGGGACAACGGGGATCGCGCGTGAAGTCGGTGTGGGTGAGAACGGGTGGATTGACACCGGCTGCGGTGCTGCTTGCGCTATCGCTTGCCGGCTGTGCGGTACTGGGCGGCAAGCCTGCGCCGCTGGACACATTCGAGCTTTCGGCGCCGTCGGTTGACGCCCATGGCCACAGCCGCAAGCAAATCCTGATCGCCCAGCCKTCGGCGCTCAAGGCGCTGGACAGCCAGAAYATCGTCATCAAGCCKTCSGACCGCTCGATCCAGTATCTGAAGGG
>NZ_JBFUGJ010000635.1:0-1722 GCF_056402975.1 Mesorhizobium sp. P3_A9
GTTCAGCTCAGCACAGTCCGTGCGATCGCCAATGAAGGAGCCGTCGAGGAACCCCTTCTGAAATGGTGACCAAGCTTGGAGCATCATGCCCTTCAAGCGGGAATAGTCGAGAAGTCCACCGTCCCGCACAGCCGACTGGTCCAACCCGGCCATGTTGGCGGCTATTCCCTGGGCGACGAGGCTCGGGTGAGCAAGAGAGGACTGCAGCTGGTTGAACGCCAGCGGCTGCTTGACTACCGATTTAAGCAGTTCGATCTGGCCAGGGGTGTGGTTGGATACACCGAAGTGCCGGACCTTGCCTGCGGCTTCCAGCTTGTCGAAAGCCTCCGCAACCTCCTCGGTCTCGGCGTCGCGTCTAGCGCCGCGTTTTGCAGCACGCCGTGCCGCCTTCACCGTTTCTGTTCCGAGCATATCTCCATCGGGACAAAGATGGCCTGGATCGCCTCAGCGCCGAATGGCCGTTACGTGCGCTTGCGTATCCTTTTCTACTTTGCATCAATCCCAGCGGCCGGTTGCTGACCAAAATGAAGGTCAGCGGTGCGCTTTTCGAGACCGACCAATTCGGCCGCGATTGCTTGATATCGCCGACAGTCCGCCTGAACGATGGATCGATCAGGTCGCTCAAGCGGCACACTCCCGGTGATTTCCTTCAAGTCACGCAGTATCGACTCGATATGTGGCCAGGGAAAATCTGTTGGGTCGTCGATGTCGCGATCTGCGCCCACGATTATCTCCAGCTTGGCGACAACGCCGAGAAGTGAGTGTGCGGGCGTACGCGGAAGTCTATCCTGAATCTTCAAAACAACTGTCGCAGCCTCGACTTCCGCTTGGCAGGCGATCGAGTAACCAACCTTCGCATCCGTCGCCGCCGGACAGGCTTCGCCGAGAACGCGCGTTTCCAGGCGTTGCTGAAGTCGGCAGAGGACCTGCGAGACATGCTGCGCCCGCAACCAGTCTCTTAGCAGCGCAAGCGCCGGATCTGCTTCGTCGGAACGAGCAGATCTTTTTGTAGCCTGCTCGCCACGTCCCCCCAGCGTGACGGAAGACAAAGTCATGCTATTATCGGAATCAGCCATGATCCGAGCTCCACAACAGCTTGCACGTGGCCAGGCCGGATCGGTGTTGCATCACCTATCCGGCCGCCCAATTGAAATCGAGACTACACAAAGTGCAGCATATGATCAATCAAAATCACTATATTATGGTGATTTTATGAACCCGGTGCAGTGTCGCATGGCACGAGCTGCATTGGGCTGGGGCGTTTTAGAGCTTGCTAAGGAGGCCGGAGTCTCAACTCAAACGGTTGTGCGATTCGAACGAGGCGAGACGTTGAAACAGTCCACAATAGTTCAGCTTAAAGCAACGTTCGAAGCAGCCGGAATAGAGTTCATCGCAGAGAATGGCGGTGGCCCTGGTGTGCGCTTGTCACGCGGTACTGCAAACACCTAGCCGAACGCGGCACCTGGGTGCGGCATTCCGGATTATCTGTTTCCGATCAATGTCAGCAATGCGCCGGTGGTTTCAACCGGTCATTGCAACACTTTCTGCAGCCTATCGGCCGGCGTTTCGAAGTCCAAGGTTTTTCGGGGCCGTTGATTGAGCCGTAGGGCGACGTCGTCGAGTTGGGCCTGCGAGACATGGGAGAAGTTTGTTGCTCTCGGGAAGTACTGCCTGAGCAGGCCGTTGGTGTTTTCGTTGCTGCCGCGTTGCCAGGGACTGCGC
>NZ_JBFUGJ010000636.1:0-1715 GCF_056402975.1 Mesorhizobium sp. P3_A9
GCGTGGCCCCGCTATTGATTGGGCTGAGCCAGATGCGATCTCGATGCGCCGCCACCAGCCTCTCCGTATCAAGCGTCAGTACCGTCTGGGGGACATTGCGATAGGCTCTGGCGCGGAGGAGCGTCCATATGCGCGAGCGCGAGAGCCAGAAGAAGGTGCGCGAGTTAAGCAGTTCATACCAGTCGCGCGGGGTCAGCCCGTCGTCGAGGCATCCTGCCAGCCGACCGTCGTCCATCGGCTTCTGGTCGCGCAGGACGGTCCCCGGCCGGCCCTCGGCTTCCAGCGGGACGGAGTGGGGCCGCCTGAGAGAGCCTAACTGATGACGTCGGTCGCCCTCGACACCATAGTCGTCCAGCAAGGCCGCCGCGCTCATAAGGCCGTGGTCCCGTATCGCAGGCCACGCGCCCGAATGCGCCATGTGCCAGAGCCGCGGATATTGCTGGACGAGTTCCTCTTCAGTCATGTTCGAAACCCTTGCTGAGGACACCGTCGAGGGCAAACTCCTTTGAGACGAGCGTCACTGGCGCGCCTGCAACGCGTTCAACACGTGCAATGAACGTTCGCGTATTTTCATTCAATTCGTCGAACGAAGTCGCGTCGCGGTTACCTATCCCCAGATAGTCTGCGAAAGTGACAGCCACGTCGGTGGCCCCATTAAGAACCGCAGAGCGGCGCAGTTGCGCCCAGTCGAACTCGGCCATGCGGCGCTTGTTGCCGGAAATAGTCCCCTTCTCGACTCGTAAGAACTCGTCGATGGGGATGCCGGAGCGCGCAGCGACGACCTCCATGTCTATTTCCCGCCCCATCCAACCTGAAGTTCCGCCCACGCGGATTGGGTAAGTACGCAGAACCAGAATGACGCGATTTACGCGCGCGGATGCGATGCCAGCGTCTGAAAGACACCCGGCAGCGGATGTCTCGCGCGAGGTGACGCTTGGCCAGAAACCGTGATGGATGCTGAGCAATGTTCCCTGCGTGCCTTCCAGCAGCACCCGTGTTCCAGCGGCGAAATGGCCGTCAAGTTCAGCGCGGACGTCGCGTACAAACTTGGCGAGCTGAGGGACGTCGCGCGCCAGCTTTACAGGTGGTCCAAAGACAGGCACGTCACCCCGATTTACAATCTTACGCGCGGTCGCAGAACCTACTCCCTGCTTGGTGGATGCGATGGAAGTCAGCGCACCGCTTTCGATGCGACGGTCCTCGTCGTCGATCACCATCGCCTGCGGGTCAATTGATAGACGCTCTGGCGTTAGCTCTTGCTCCATGATTTCTAGCATCAATTGAGGCAGCCACAGGGTAGAGCCGGCACCGATCAGGATCGCCGCCTTCTTGTTAGTCCCTGTGCCGGAGGGTAGCTGGACATATTTGTAGGGCGGATCTTTCACTAGGTGGCCGGCGTTTGGGCCACCAATGCGCATCAAAACTCCGTAGCTGTTAGCCAAGTATGCGCAGATGTTGCCCTTCCCTTCGCTGCCGTACTGGCCGCCGACGATGACGTCGACAAGGCGCTGAGGTTGTGGAACCGTCTCGCCTCGGAAAGCCATCGCCGATACGGCCAATGTGCGTGCGTCGGCATAATCAGCGTCCAGCACAAGGTCTGCGATTTCGGCAAGGCTACCAATAGCCGCTTCGGTACCATTAGCCCGCACCTCGGCGTAGGTTGCAAACTCCTTGTGCTCAGGATCGCGCGCGAGGTATCGCCGCTCCAGCAAATC
>NZ_JBFUGJ010000637.1:0-1713 GCF_056402975.1 Mesorhizobium sp. P3_A9
AAACACGTCCACACATGAGATCACCAGCCTGTCGTCGCGGAAGACCAAAATGGGAACAAGTCGGGAACGAGTCAAGCGTTGTCGATCTCCTCGGCGGATCGCTCGGATGCCTCCGCTTCCAGCCTGTTCAGTTCAGCTTTGATCTTTTCTGGGTCTTCATGCTCCAAACCGACCACGTCGTTCCTAGTCTCGTTAAGTGCTACGATGATCTCATCAAGCTTGGCGTGGATTGCTGCGGTGTCGCGATATCCCTGAATCAAAACGACACCAGTGATGACAATGGCCGCGACTGACAGACCGTAGGTTACGACATTGGTGAGGCCGAACGGCACGAGGGCCGTGCACACCACCATGGCCAGGGCCATTACGTAGAAGCCGGGYGGGCGAGACAGAAAATCGGCTGTGACGAACAGGAAGCGGTTCATTACGGGGTACCGCCTTCGCGATGGTCCAAGGCTTCCGCTATCACCTCGAACACGCTAGGCACTTCTTCGCTGATTTCTCTGGTAGCGATGCCCGCCTGATCGGCAGCTTTCATCACTTGGTCCGCAAGGTCGCTGATTATAATTGGATCGTCGGTCGAGGGTTCAGGCAACTCATCTGCCATCCATCGATCGAGAAAATTGATCCCGCGTGTGCTCATTTATCTTCAAGCTCGATCAGCAGCTTGAGTTCCACTCTGTTTAGACGCCGCCTTCAGCCGCTGCTCCCGCAATCGCGCAGTCTTTGCCTCCCGAGCCTGTCGCTCCGCATCAAGCACTAGCCTGCTTTCCCGATCCGCTCTCTCAATCTTCTCGCGGTATACTCTCCGGCGTTTCATGACAGCCTCCTTGGTCTGACGGGCCAAAAAGGGCTGAGGTATGAAATGGTTCCCGAAGATATTTTTTGGCGCGACCCTCATTTGTTATTGAGGGGAAGATGGGACCTTCACATTCGAGCTTTGGAAGAGGAGGAAATCCAGATGCCGCAACTCCATCAACGCGGTGTTGAGCTCGTTTATGAACTCGTCACCGCCGCCGATCATGTCGAGAAAATGAAGCATGAGGAGGTTGCCGCGCTGCTGCGGGAAACCGCCTCGGTGCTCGGCGATCTATTACAGCGCGACGTCCAAGATCATCCTGCCGAGAAAGGCTCACTCTGATGGACGTGCGCTCACGGCAGCCTCATCGAGTTCCGTCTCCAACCGATCGCTGACCGGCTTTGCCTGGACGCCGGCTGGCGTGCCGTCGAAGCCCTGCAGCCATGCGTCGGCTTGTTCCTGCCAATAGTCCGGAACGGCACGTTCTTTGCCATCCTTGCGTGCCTGCGCGCCATACATCCAGGCATAGCCGGCGCGTTCCTGATCCTTCTTGGCTACGGCCATTCATTCATTCTCCCAGTAGTCCAGCAGCCTCGCATGCCGCAGCTTCTCTTCGCCCTTCAGGGTTTTCACGCGGCCGACGAGGCCAGGCTTTAGCCATTCGGCTTTGTCCTTCTTATGCCCCCTCGGAACGGGACCGCCGACCCTGCCTTGCACCCGGTCCCAAAGGGCTTGCCGCTTGTCGGCCCTGAACGAGACGAATGCCCCACCCTTGTAGTGGCCCTTTTCAGCCATGATCACCTGGGCAGCTTTGCCGTGCTCCCGCTGCACGCCAATGATGTCCATTTGCTTTTCTTCGAAGCACTTGATCTTACGCCAAGCCCTGGTAGGACCGCCTCGATAGCCGCTGTCCT
>NZ_JBFUGJ010000638.1:0-1687 GCF_056402975.1 Mesorhizobium sp. P3_A9
GGCCTCCACCGGCCTCCACCGCCATGCCGACACTGGGCTGGGCGCAGACACCGAAGAAGGGCGGCCGGCTGGTGCTTGCCGCCGATTCCGAGCCGCGCAACCTCAACCCGGCGATCGTCGCCTCCAACGGCGTGTTCTTCATCTCCAGCAAGATCGTCGAGACGCTCGCCGAAGCCTCCTTCGACGGCAAGGACGGCCTGGCGCCACGCCTGGCGCTGAGCTGGGAAGGCGCCGCCGATGGGCTGTCAGTGACGTTCAAACTGCGTGACGGCGTCAAATGGCATGACGGCAAGCCGTTCACCTCGGCCGACGTCGCCTTCTCGGCACTGCAGATCTGGAAGCCGCTGCAGAATCTCGGCCGCACCGTGTTCAAGGATCTGGCCAGCGTCGACACCCCGGACGATCTCACCGCCGTGTTCAAGTTCGCCAAGCCGACGCCGTTCCAGCTGATCCGCAACGCGCTGCCGGCGCTGAGCAGCGTCGTGCCGAAGCACATCTACGAAGTGGGCAAGATCGAGGACAACCCGGCCAACAACGCGCCGATCGGCACCGGGCCGTTCAAGTTCGGCGAGTACAAGGCCGGCCAGTATTACCGGTTGACCAAGAACACCGATTACTGGGGCAAGGACGAGCCTTATCTCGACGAGATCATCTATCAGGTCCTGCCCGACCGCACGTCGGCCGCGAGCGCATTGGAGGCCGAGGAAATCCAGCTCGCCGCTTTTTCCGCGGTGCCGCTGGCAGATCTCGAMCGCATCTCCAAGGTGCCYGGYCTCAAGGTGATCASCAAGGGCTATGAAGGGCTGACCTATCAGCTSGTCGTCGAGATCAACCATCGCCGCAAGGAACTGGCCGATGTGAARGTGCGGCAGGCRATYGCGCAYGCCATCGACAAGGATTTCGTCGTCAAGACGGTGTTCCTYGGCTATGCCGCSACSGCCACCGGMCCGGTGCCGAAGAACGAYCCGCARTTCTACAYCGCCGAYGTGCCGACCTATGCCTTCGACGTCGCCAAGGCCAACGCKCTGCTCGACGAGGCCGGCTACAARAARGGCSCSGACGGCAAGCGCTTTACGCTGAAACTCCTGCCGGCGCCCTATTTCAACGAGACCAAGCAGTTCGGCGACTATCTGCGCCAGGCGCTGGCCGCAATAGGCATCGACGCGGAGCTGGTCAACAACGACTCGGCCGCGCACATCAAGGCCGTCTACACCGACCACGCCTTCGACCTCGCCGTCGGCCCGCCGGTGTTCCGCGGCGACCCGGCGATCTCGACCACCATCCTGGTGCAGAGCGGCATTCCCGACGGCGTGCCGTTCTCCAACCAGGGCGGCTACAAGAACGACGCGCTCGACGCGCTCATCGCCAAGGCCTCGGAAACGCTCGACACGGCGGCCCGCACCGACCTCTACAAGGAGTTCCAGAAGGAAGTGGCCACCGACCTGCCGCTGATCAACGTCGCCGAATGGAGTTTCATCAGCGTCGCCCGCGACACGGTGGGGAACATCGCCAACAACCCGCGCTGGGCGGTGTCGAACTGGGCGGACACGTATCTGGAATCGTGACACATTTGCGCGGATGAGAATTCGCGAAGAAATCGGTGGTGGGACATGGCCTAAGGCCGAGTTTCGTCACACCCCCCTCTGTCCTGCCGGACATCTCCCCCGCAAGGGGGGAGATCGGCAGT
>NZ_JBFUGJ010000639.1:0-1676 GCF_056402975.1 Mesorhizobium sp. P3_A9
CCACCAGGGAGTTCCAGAAGGGGCCCAGACCGGCCAGCCTCATCGCGAAGAAGATGCCGACCCCCAAGATAAAATAGGACGAGACGAGTAGAACCTTGTGCAATGTCGGCGAGCCTCAATTTGCCCATTAGATAAGTCGCGCCGGCGCTATCACGTCAATGGCCGGATTAGTCAAACCGATAATTGCCCGTCGCAAGGCGATTATATATTTGACAGACCCGTGGCGAATCCGGGCGGTTCTGCTATGAATCGCGCATGGGGCAAGGTCGGGATTTTTACTGGAAATGGTTCAAGGGCGTCGTTTGGTCAGCGCCAAACGCCACGGACTTTTGGGCTGGCTTCATCGGCATTATCGGGCAGATTGTTACCCACTACAGACCAGACGTGGGCAAGCTGATGGATGCCTACATCTGGGAAATTCCAGTCTGGATTTTCGGCGCGGTCTTGTTGCTGCGCCTTTTCACGGTTCCGTTTCAAATCTGGAAAGAGGACCAGGCACAGCTTGCAAAGCTGGACACGCGCGGCGTCGATCGACGGCGGATAGTAATCAAGAACCGATTGGGCAAATTTCTGGAGGAAGCCAGAGAGCTAACCGCGCAATGCGCCACCACGGATGATGCTACAGCCTTAGAAGCCAACATGAACTTACTCCTCAACAAAGCATCGGACTTCATTGAAGCCGCTCTTGGTGCGGGTGAGGCAGCCCTGCTGAACAATCACGTAGGAACCTCGGTTATCTATTCGTCCGCAGGCAAGCCGAATGAAGCTCTAAGAACGGGCATGACATGGCGCATGGAACGGCTCGTCCAGATCATACAGCGCGCCGACACAGCGCCGATCAATCCTGATTTTGATCCGAAGTCCGACGCTACCCAGCCGTAGGGGAATGGCTCGGGCGGAATTCAAACTGAGACACTGCCCGGCACCGGGAATTGTTGACAAAGAAAGTATCATGGTGATACATAAGCGCATGTGATTCACCCCGTCTCCCTAGGAGCACGTGCTCCGGAAAGGAGGTGATGAGCATGAGCAAGAAGACGTTTACCGTTGGCCGCAGTGCGGTCTCGGGTCGGTTCACGACTGTTTCGACTGCGGTTCGCAAGCCGAGCACGCATATCGTAACGCACATCAAGAAGTGATTAAAAAGGGCGCCCTTACCTCCCAGGGCGCCCTTTCTCGTGGGATGGATTTTTTACCACATTACGAATTTTTAACGAAAGGACTACTTTTAAAATGTATCATAGTGATATACCTGACGTGAAACCAAAGGGGCGCGGGGGCGTTGTGGGTCGTGGTTGTGATTGGCCAAAAGGGCAAGCAACGGACGAGATCCGCACAATCGCCCGCTCGAAAGCGCTTACGATTTCCTATAAGCGCCATGCAATTGAGCGGATGGCCGAGCGCAACATCATCATGGGTGACGTGTTGTACGTCCTCAAAAACGGCTTTGTGCATATGGAGCCAATGGAGAGTACGCGACCGGCGTACAAAAAATATGCGATGGAAGGTCTTTGCCCCAACGGCAATAGCCGAACTCTGAGAGTGATAGTCGTTCCTGAGAAGACCGGCACCTTCCTAAAGATTGTTAGTGTTATGTGGGTCGACGAACCGTCTACCCGCGCAGGTACGTTGAATGGAGAATACGATGAATAGCCACCACTACACCGAATGCGGGC
>NZ_JBFUGJ010000640.1:0-1675 GCF_056402975.1 Mesorhizobium sp. P3_A9
CGCCAAGGAGACGTTCGAATACATCGTCGTCGATCTGCCGCCGCTTGGGCCGGTGGTCGACGCGAAGGCCTTCGCGCCATTGGTCGACGGCTTCGTGCTGGTCACCGAATGGGGCCGCACGCCGCGCGCCATGGTGCGGTCGATGCTGGAATCCGAACCCTATGTCGCCAACAAGATCGTCGGCGCGGTGCTCAACAAGGTCGACCTGAAGAAGCTCGCCAAATACGGATCGYTCGGCGSGTCGGAGAAATTCTTCGACAAATATTCGAGCTACTATCTCGACAAGTCGGAAGTGCGCACCAAGGCACCGGTTTAGAGCAATTCCAGGAAAGCCGTTTCACGCTTGTCGTGGAACGGCTCTTAAATGGATACCTCAGCGGCGGCTACCTGGATTTCCGTCTTGACGGAATTGGCGATGAAGCACTGTTCATGCGCCAGGTGGTGCAGTTCCGCTTGCGTTGCGGCGGTTGGCTGCTCGCCGGCGTAGACGATGGTCGGATTGAGTTCGACGCGGCTGACGATCAATTTTCCGTCGACCTTCTCCATCATGCCGGTCGCCTTGTCGGTATAGCTCTCGACGACGATCCGCTTGGGCGCCGCCAGCGAGAGAAAAGTCAACATGTGGCAGCTGGAGATCGCCGCTATGTAGGCCTCCTCCGGATCGACATTGGCTTCCACGGAATAAGGAAGGGGAACGATATGCGGCGAAGCCGACGCCGGCACGACTTGGCCGCCGTCAAAGCGCCAAATGTGCGCACGGCTGTACCGCTTGTCGGTGAAGACCGCTCCTTCGCGCTCCCAATGTATCTCGACGGTCATTTTCATGATGGATCCTTTGTCGGCATGGAAAGAAGTCTTGCAGTCGTTTGAGTGAGGTGGCGGCGAAGATGCTGCGTCGCAGCGTCGAAATCGCGCTTTGCACAAGCGGCAACGATCGCCGCGTGTTCCTCGAAAAAATCAATGCGCTCCTGGGCGCCACGCTCCTGGTGAAGGGTCGACCGCCGGGATTCTCGTCGGAGGTCTCCGATGGACTTGAGCAATCGAGTGTTCGTGCAGCCGCTGTACAGCGTGAGGTGAAACTGTTGGTCGAGGTCAAGAATCCGCGACGGATCATACTCCGCGAACAACTCGTCGTTGAGCCTTTCAGCCTTGCGCAAGGCGGAAGGCTGAAGCTCCGGCAAAGACTGCTCCAAGGCCGCGACCTCCAGAATAGCCCGAAGTTCGCACAGTTCAGCCGCCTCCCGTTCCGAGAGGATCGCTACCGCCAGGCTTCGATCGCGACGCCGCACGACCAGGCCACTTCCAAGTAACTGGTCGAGGGCCTGCCGGACCGGCTGGCGGCTGACCCCGAAACGCTCGGCGATCAATTCCTGCTTGAGAACGGAACCTGGTGCCAATTCCCCAGATTCGATCGCGTCCTGCAACTCGCTGAAAATCGACTTTGGATCCATGGATCCAAAGTAATGGGCTTCCTCGGAATTGGTCAAGCCCTAATCGGCTTGGTGCGCATCAGTCGCGCAATACAGACAGCCCCGCGAGAAGCGGAGCGTACGCGGCGAGCCTGCGGGATACGAACTCGGTGAAAAGCCGCACGCGCTTCGTCTTGCGTGTCTCGCCGTGTGTGAGAAGCCAAACCGTTCCGTACATGTGCAGGTCGGTGCCCGGCACCCTCACC
>NZ_JBFUGJ010000641.1:0-1660 GCF_056402975.1 Mesorhizobium sp. P3_A9
GGCCAGCAGCAGGCCAGCAGCATCGCCGAGCCGGCAAGCATTTTGCGTCTGGAAATCGTGAAACCTGACATGATCGAACTCCGTCCTCTCCGCGACCCGGTCGGGCGCGACAACACCCCTCGAATGCCGGCATCGGCATTCTTGCGGTGGTGATTATGAGCCTTGCCGAGGGTTTCGCCAGAGACGGAATTGGCGCATCCTTGCTTGGCTTTGAAATTTTCGTCCGCTGGACCAGTTCAAGAGAACGGGCTCAATTCGACCTATCTGGTAGGACCAGATTTGACGGATAGTCGACGGATGACGACTTGGTGACTGCCCAGCCGTGCAGTTGGCGTATTTCTGGCTAGACCAGAGTGGGCAAAATGGTGCAGATTTGACGCAAAGCCCAGGGATTGGGAGCAGAACAAGGTCGATCCCAGGCAAATTCAGGGAGAGAGAGATGAACATTGCGCCGGGCAAGAGTGCCGTCAGCAATATTCCGTTCGACGAGGCGAGAGTCGACCGGCTGATGGAGGAGGCCGGCATCGATGTGTTGCTCGCGACCTCCAAGCACAACACACAGTACCTGCTGGGCGGCTATAAATTCATCTTCTTCGCCGCCATGGATGCGATCGGCCACAGCCGCTACCTGCCGATCGTCGTCTACGAAAAAGGCGGGCCGGATCACGCGGCCTATATCGGCAACCGCATGGAGGGCGGCGAGCATCAGAACAACCCGTTCTGGACGCCGACGCTGCATGCCGCCTGCTGGGGCACGCTCGATGCCGCCAACTTCGCCGTCGAACATCTGCAAAAGATCGGCAAGGCCGGCGCGCGCATCGGCATCGAACCGGGCTTCCTGCCGTCGGATGCCTACACGCTGATCCGCAAGGCATTGCCGGACGCCAAGCTGATCGATGCGACTGCGATGCTCGAGAGCATGCGGGCCATCAAGACCGACGCGGAATTGGAGAAGCTACGCACGGCCTCCGAGCTGATCACCGATTCCATGCTGGCGACCATTGCCTGGGCGCGCGAAGGCACGACCAAGGCCGAGATGATCGAGCAGATCAGGCGCGAGGAGACCAATCGCGGCGCACATTTCGAATAYTGCCTGCTGACGCTGGGCTCCAGTCACAACCGCGCCGCYTCRCCGCAAGCGTGGAAGMAGGGCGAGGTGCTGTCGATCGATTCCGGCGGCAATTATCAYGGCTATATCGGCGACCTCTGCCGSATGGGCATTCTGGGGGAACCSGATGCCGARCTSGACGATYTGCTGGCCGAGGTCGAGACGGTRCARCAGGCGGCGTTCTCGAAGGTGAAGGCGGGCACGCTGGGTGGCGACATGATTTCGTATGCCGAGGGCGTGCTGAAGCAATCCAAGGTCGCGCCCTATACGGATTTCTTCGCCCACGGCATGGGGCTGATCACGCATGAAGCGCCGTTCCTGATGACCAACCATCCAGTGACCTATGAAGGCACCTATGCGGCCAAACCGCTGGAAAAGAACATGGTGCTGTCGGTGGAGACGACGATGCTCCATCCGACGCGAGGGTTCATCAAGCTTGAGGATACGCTGGCTGTGACGGATGCTGGTTATGTGATGTTCGGTGATCGGGGCAGGGGGTGGAACAGGGGTGCAACCGCCTAGCTGGATGAAGGCGCTGCCCCCTCACCCGGA
>NZ_JBFUGJ010000642.1:0-1654 GCF_056402975.1 Mesorhizobium sp. P3_A9
CACTAAGCCTGCATGGACGCCAGAACGGCGCTCCCTAACCAGATGGACGCCGGCAAGGCGATCCTCAATCGAACAGAAGGAAATGCTCAATGACCAACATCTCGAACTTCAAGCGCCTCTCGCTCGCCGCCGCCATCGCCATTTCGGCGATCGGCTCGATGTCGATGACGAATTCGGCTTTCGCCAATGGCACGCACCCCACCGGCGACGGCGGCGCGGTGTGTAAGGGCGCAGGGCACTGTCTGGTGCTCTCGATCGAGTGCAAGGGCACCTATACCGATGCCACCGACAAGAATGGCACSGTCTATGGCAARTGCAGCCAGACCGCGCAGGTTTCGCCGCAAGCCAAGATCAAGCTCGCGAAATAACCACCTGATAGCAATGAGAATGGCGGCTCGCCCTTCAGGTCGGCCGCCATTTTCTCAACTGAATTCCTGTCTTATGACCGAGGGGGCCCCCTCAGCGCCGGCTGAACAGCAGGCTGGCGACCAGGCCGAGCACCACAAGGCCAACCGCGGCGGCCGCCGCCGGATGGTCACGGGCCGATTTCTCCATCACCCTGCCCTGTTTGCGGATTGCCGGCATGGCATCGCGCAGACGTCCGGCAAGGTCGGAATATGTGTCGAGAGCGGCATCGCGGCCGTCTTCATAGTAAGCGCCACCCCGCTTCGACACGGCCTTGCGCAGCGTCGCGAGTTCCCTCGAGAGAGCCGCTATCTGCTTTTCGAGGTCGATGTCCGAAAGGGTCGAAAATGATGCCATCATGCGTTTCCTTGTCTTGCCGCAGGAAAGTCTTGCAGAAGGAAACGTAACGCCTCACCCCTCGGCGGGTTCCGGTCTTAAGGCTCCAAAGCGCTTCGCGCTGCGGTCAGCGCACCTGRTCRAGCAGGCGCTTGCAYTCCAGRAGGTCGAACAGCGCCTCCTGCAGCARSGCGCGATTGTCGCGCGASAGTTTCGACGCRTCCGGYTGGACSGGRCCTTCCTCGTCGCTCTTGCCCAGGCCGAAAAAGCGGCGGCTGGGCTTGACCCTCGGCTGGCCGACCAACTCATCATCGCCGCCGCGCGGCTGTGCTGCCGGCGTCAGCGGCACCTGGTCGGCCTGCTTTCGCTGCGAGATCGCCTCGACGGCGGCCATGTCGCCATTGCCGATGGCGACAAGGAAATGATTGCCGTTCTCGCGCAGCAGCTTCTGCACGCCCTTGATGGTGTAGCCCTGGTCGTAGAGCATGTGGCGGATGCCCTTGATCAGTTCTACATCCTGCGGCCGGTAGTAGCGACGGCCGCCGCCGCGCTTCATCGGCTTGATCTGGTTGAAGCGCGTTTCCCAGAAGCGCAGCACATGCTGCGGCAGATCGAGATCTTCAGCGACCTCGCTGATGGTGCGGAAGGCGTCAGGGCTCTTGTCCATGGGCGAAATCCTCACGCTGGAGCGTGATCCGGAACGGTATTCAGCGAGATCAGGCTCAACGAGGAGAGAGGCTCATACCGTTTGCGCCGAATGGATCATACGTTGAACACCAATCCGGCCATGCTGCCGAATCGGGCCTTATTTCAGCGGTTTGTGAAGCAATATTCAAGCCCGGCGTTATGGCGGGGCCGGTTTTCAACCGTACAATAGAGGCTATTTGCCGCCCTTGGCCTTGCTGTTCTGATG
>NZ_JBFUGJ010000643.1:0-1639 GCF_056402975.1 Mesorhizobium sp. P3_A9
TCGCGCTTCGCCATCAATTCCAGCAGCGGCGTCATCACGCGATCGGCCACCGGCGCGCTCGACTTTGAGACCCAGTCGTCGATCAATCTGACAGTGACGGCAACCTCCTCCGACGGAAGCACCGCCAACCAGGTCTTCACCCTCGCCGTCCTCAACAGCCCTGAGGCGGTCGCTTTCAACTCCTCACCGGACGCCAACCCCGCCGCCAACGAGATTGCCCAGAACGCCGCCGCCGGCACGGCGATCGGGATTACCGCCGCGGCCACGGATCCCGATGCCGGCTCGACCGTCACCTACAGCATCGGCGACTCTCGCTTCGCCATCAATTCCAGCACCGGTGTCATCACGCGCTCGAGTACCGGCACGCTCAACGCCCAGTCCGAGCCGTCGGTCGCCCTCACCGTCACCGCCACCTCGTCCGATGGCAGCATCGATACCCATGCCTTCAGCCTCAACGTCACGGCCCACCAGCTGCCGACGTCGGTGACCCTGGCACATACTATCCTGACTTCGCTGTGGTCGCCGCCGAGCCCCGACCCCACTGATATCGTCTATATCTCCCACTTGGGCACGCTGCTGGTTGCCGACAGCGAAGTGGAGGAGATGTCCATTTTTACCGGCAAGAATCTCTACCAAATGACTCTGAGCGGCACTCTGGTAGGAACGCTCACAACCGTCAGATTTTCCGACGAGCCGGCCGGGATCACTTATAATCCTGCTAACCACCATCTCTTCTTCTCGGACGATACCGGCACGAAGAGCGTGTACGAACTGAACCCCGGCAATGATGGACTTTACAATACGTCCGACGACATCGTGACCTCGTTCAAGACGTCGGCATTCGGCAGCACGGATCCGGAAAGCGTTGCCTATGATACCAAACGTGGCGTCCTGTATGTCGCGGATGGCTCAACGCAGACGATCTACACCGTCGCACCGGGTCAGAACGGCAAATTCGACGGCGTCGCGAGTACGGGCGGCGATGACATCGTGACGAGTTTTTCTGCTCATGCGCTGGGAACCCCCTCTGACGAAAGCATCGCGTATGACCCGGTCAACGACCTCCTTTACATCATTCAGTCGCGCAACTCAGTGGCAATGGTTACAACGACAGGGGAGCTGTTGGGTACGCTCGATATCTCCTCGGCCCACGCGAAAAAACCGGCCGGATTGGCGCTGGCGCCAAGCAGCGACGATCCGAGCCACCATATGAGCCTCTATATCGTCGATCGGGGCGTGGACAATGACTCGAATCCAACCGAGAACGACGGCAATATCTATGAATTCCATTTTAATGATTGGCTCGTCTGAACCCGGCACGGCGCGATAGCGCAATCCCTCGGCGCGCTTCACGCCGGCCGAAAGGTTGAGTGGGTACCGAGGGATGATGCTCAATGCAAATTGAGGATGCAACGTTAGGCGCGTCGGCGCGGGCAGAAAAATGCCCGGGCCGCTCGCGGCACTCTGGGTGCGACGAGCGATCCGGGCTTGCTCCTGAATGATTAAGGCTCTTCGTCCTTCGCAACTATTTATTTTTACCCACCTGGCCGGGAGGGCCGACGTGAATATGGTTCTTGTCTCCCCAACCATTGCCCGGACGTGTTCCGCCCGATTTGGCAATCGCCCYGGAGTTCAAGCT
>NZ_JBFUGJ010000644.1:0-1639 GCF_056402975.1 Mesorhizobium sp. P3_A9
GTAGTGAACCATGTGATAAGCTGTTGGCATCGGCTGTCCCTTCCCCGCAAGAGTCGGGAGTAGACATTCACATCACATTGTTTGGCAATGCCTGCCAAACAGGATGGCGCAAATTGGTCGCGTGGGATCGAGCTTTCAGCTAGCCCCGATCCGGCGCAATTGCCGCGCTGTAGGGTCTGGCCGCGAGGCGACAATGCGCTTACAGGTGGCCAAAATTGGGAAGCAAACTTCGCCTCGTTCTGGGTAGATAAACAAGCTCTCTGCAGGTATGTCAGCTCGCGCTGCACGGCATTGCCACGGGCATCGGACCGAGCAAGAAAAGGAATAGAGTCGTATGCTGCTACAGAAGGACGAAGTGCTCGACGGGCTGGCAGCTGTCGGCAACGTGGCGCAGTTCGTCGCTCTTCGCCCAGACGCAGGAATGCTCAAGCAGTCCTACAGCCGAATCGCTGGCCACTCGCCGAACCATCACTTCGCGACGACCAACGAGGCGATAGCCGAATTGATAGCGCGAAGTGGCGAAGGCAAGGTGAATGTGCGCAGCTACCGCCCGCACGACCCCCGCAGCCGTGAGTTCGTTTATGGGCTGGAATTGCTCGACGACGTGCTGGCTCACGCAAACCGGCTCGCCGCCGACGGGCTCCACCTAATCGTCAATGAAACCATCGACGTTCATGACGGGGGTGTATCGGGCGTCTTGCAGGGTGACACTGTTGAGTTCGCGCCGGATGACACGCCGAGATGTGTAGAAAAGCCGGGTGTAGCCTCGCTGCCATTCGGCCAAGCGATGGACATCCTCACGACGGTCTATGGTTTCAAGCCCCAACTCCGCGCCGCTCTGGGTGAACGGACGGAATTCAGCATCCATCCGATCAAAAGGGGATGGCAGCGGGCTCATACCCTGCTCTGGGAACACGAGACTAACGTTCCCAACGCCACCACTGCGGCACAACGTTGGCCCAATCACTTCAGCCGTTTTCTGGGCGACAAGACGTTCGGCCTGCTCATGGCGCAGACATTGGGAATGCCGGTCCCGCGCACCGTGGTAATTAACCGGCGGGTCGCGCCGTTCGTCTTCGGCACACCGACAGGGTCCGCTGAAGTATGGACGCGGACTTGTCCCATAGAGCCACACCCCGGTCTCTACACAACCGTCAAGGGTTGGACGGATCCTTTCGCGCTGCTTGCAGGCGAAGACCCTGAGGGAAAGATTATCGCCTCTGTGTTGCGGCAGGACGCCGTTCCCGCCGGCCATTCTGGAGCGGCAATCGTAGATGCTGAAAGCAAACTCATAATCGAAGGGAGGTCCGGCGAGGGCGACCGGCTCATGCTCGGCATCGATCTACCTGAGGTGCTGCCCACCAAAGTCACCGACGACGTTCGATCAATCTACAACTTGCTGCGTGACAAGCTCGGGCCGGTGAAGTTCGAATGGGTGCACGACGGTGAGCGCGTATGGGTGGTACAGTTGCACCGGGGGGCGACGTCCAGCTCTGCGACAATTATTGTCCCCGGCGAAGCGCAAACTTGGGCGGAATTTAGGGTCGAGGATGGTCTAGACCGTCTCCGCGTCCTTCTGGACCAACTGCCGCCCGACGGAGGTGTAAGTCTTATCGGCGATGTCGGACTGACCAGCCAC
>NZ_JBFUGJ010000645.1:0-1635 GCF_056402975.1 Mesorhizobium sp. P3_A9
CCTTCAGCGAATCCTGCACCGTTTTACGGCGCTTGGCCGCGTCGGCCGCGCGGTCGCGCGTGGCCTTGACGACGGAACGGTCCGTCTCCGCGGCCTTGATCGTTTCAAGCCGCTTGCCTGCCTGTTTCTCATTGCTGATCTGGGTGAACAGGAATGCATAGGCGACCGCGCCGGCGCTGAAGCCGGCGAGCACGACAAACGCCAATACGGTGCCGTCAATTCCAAACATCGACCAGAACCTTCACGCCTGCGGATGCCTCAGTCAGCACGTTTCTCCATCGCCTCGAGCGCGGTGGCGAGGCGCTGTTCCTCGCCGTAGTAGCGAGCCCGATCCCAGAAATGCGGACGGCCGATGCCGGTCGAGACGTGCTCGCCCAAAAGCCTGCCGTTAGCGTCCTCGCCCTTGATGTTGTAGAGGACGATATCCTGGGTGATGATGACGTCGCCTTCCATACCGATCACCTCGGTGATGTGGGTGATGCGGCGCGATCCGTCGCGCAGACGTGCCGCCTGAATGATCACGTCGATGGAGCCGACGACGATTTCACGCACGGTTTTCTGCGGTAGCGAATAGCCACCCATGGCGATCATGGATTCGATACGGTTCAGGCATTCGCGCGGACTGTTCGAGTGGATCGTTCCCATCGAGCCGTCATGGCCGGTGTTCATCGCCTGCAAAAGGTCGAACACTTCGGGTCCGCGCACTTCGCCGACGATGATGCGCTCAGGCCGCATGCGCAGGCAGTTCTTGACCAGGTCGCGCATCGTCACTTCGCCTTCGCCTTCAAGGTTCGGCGGGCGGGTTTCCAGGCGCACGACATGCGGCTGCTGCAGCTGCAGTTCGGCCGAGTCCTCGCAAGTGATGACGCGCTCATCGCGGTCGATGTAATTGGTCAGGCAGTTGAGCAGTGTCGTCTTGCCAGAGCCAGYGCCGCCCGAGATGACGATGTTGCAGCGAACACGGCTGATGATCTTGAGGACCTCGGCTCCCTGCGGGGAAATGGCGCCGAACTTGACCAACTGATCGAGCGTTAGCTTGTCCTTCTTGAATTTTCGGATGGTAAGCGCGGCTCCATCGATGGAGAGCGGAGGGGCGATGACGTTGACGCRGGAGCCGTCGGGGAGGCGTGCGTCGCAGATCGGGCTGGATTCATCGACACGGCGGCCGACCTGGCTGACGATGCGCTGGCAGATGTTGAGAAGCTGCTGGTTGTCGCGAAAGCGAATGCCAGTCTGCTCGACCTTGCCGTTGACTTCGATGTAGACGTTCTTCGACCCGTTGACCATGATGTCGGCGATGTCGTCGCGGGCGAGCAATGGCTCGAGCGGCCCATAACCAAGCACATCGTTGCAGATGTCATCGAGCAGTTCCTCCTGCTCGGCAATCGACATCGCGAAATTCTTGATCGCGATGATGTCGTTGACGATGTCGCGGATTTCCTCGCGCGCGCTTTCGGGTTCGAGCTTGGCGAGCTGCGACAGGTCGATCGTGTCGATGAGCGCCGAGAAAACCTGGCTCTTGGTGTCGTAGTAGGTTTCGCTCTTTTCGCGCCCCCGCTTCGCCTCCGGCGCGATGGGCGGCGCCTCGACCGCGCGGCGAGCCGGCGGCGCGACAGGTGCGCTTGGCTGCGGCGC
>NZ_JBFUGJ010000646.1:0-1622 GCF_056402975.1 Mesorhizobium sp. P3_A9
GGCACAGGCCGCTGCCGACGCCGCCGCCGCTGCTGCCGCACCCGACGATTCCCAGAGGATCATTTATCAGGCCTCGATCAGCGACGTGACCCGCGATTGCAGCCGCGCCGACGGCCAGCTGACGATGAAGATCGCGGTCGCCGGCAAGATTGTGCCGGGACCGAAGTTCACACCCGGCACCATCACCATGCCGATCCGCACCGCGGTGATGCACGGCACCGACGTGCTTTATTCGCAGATTCACCAGTATCAGGTCCAGGTCACCGATCCCTCGGTCGCCACCCAGTTCGTCTTCACCGATTCCAATGTCGTCGTGCCGGCGCCGGCGGCGCAGGACTATCAGGCCTATGCCGGCTATGACGAAACCGCGCCGAAGGCGACGACGGACAAACCGAAGAAGACCCACCGGAAGAAGGCCCCCGCGACGAACTAGTCCCGGTCCGGTCTCAGTATTCTAGGGGCAGCGTGCGTCGCGGCGCGCGCTGCTCAGGCGTCAGCCGACCATTCAGACAGTGCCGCGATGACGCTTTTCAGCTCTGCCCAGCGGCGGATCACCGTCTCGGCGCCGGCCTCGGTCAGCGCGTCGGCATGGCCAGGATAGCTGTGGCTGGCGCCGGTGAAGCCGATCACACGCATGCCTGCTGCCCTGGCGCCGGCAACGCCGTGCACGGAATCCTCGATGACGAAAGTGTTGGCCGGGTTCGCGCCGAGTTTTTCGGCCGCGAGCAGGAACACGTCCGGCGCGGGCTTGGTCTTTTTGCCCGGTATTTCCAGCGCCGAGAAGATGCGGCCGGCGAAAAACGGCAGCAGATGCACCTTCTCCAGCATGAATTCTATGCGCTCCGAGCGTGAGTTGGAGCAGATGCAGCGTTGCGCCGTGACCGAGGCGACCGCTTCGCGCACCCCCTCGATGGCACGAACATCGCTGCGCAGCTTGCGGTCGACGAGCTCCTCGGCGCGGTCGATCAGCGACGCCTGGAAAGGGATTTTGGACTTCTCCTCGATCCGCATCAGGATGTCCTTGAACGTCAGGCCCGCATATGTCTCGGCAATTTCCTCGGCGGAGATTTCATATCCGGCCAAGGTTATCAGCTCGGCCTCGACCCGCGCGGCGATGATTTCGGAATCGACGAGCACGCCGTCGCAATCGAAGATGACAAGGTCTGGCTGGGGCATGGTGATCCGGAACAAGGTGGATGAGGAATGGCCGCTATGGGCTCAGGCGGCGCGGCATACACCAATGGGCCGGCCTTCGCAAACCTGGGAGGTCATCGCGCGGGCCTTCACCGAATATTTACGCTGATCGGTAACCATAACGGGGAGTAAACAGTAACGCGTGCCCTGGGTGTAAAAATGTCTGCCGTGCGTCTTCTCGCCGACCTTTCCCATGCTCCCCAGCAATCCGAATGGCTGGACACGATCCTGAAAGGCGACTGCGTCGCGGCGCTCGACCGCCTGCCCGAAAAATCGATCGACGTCATTTTCGCCGATCCGCCCTACAATCTGCAGCTCGACGGCGATCTGCACCGCCCCGACCAGTCCAAGGTCGACGCGGTCGACGATGACTGGGACCAGTTCGAGAGTTTTGAAGCCTATGACGCGTTCACCCGGGCCTGGCTGCT
>NZ_JBFUGJ010000647.1:0-1620 GCF_056402975.1 Mesorhizobium sp. P3_A9
CGCTGGAAGCGGTGACTTCGGCCGCCAACCGTATCGTCGGCCGCAAGGCGCGGTAGCGTTTATCGATGATTGGCGCGAGATCTGAACGGCTCTCGCGCCAATCATTTTTTCAAGCCCGAACAAGGCCTTGGCCTCGAATGGCTGATACTGGCGGCGGCTCTCCTCATGGAGCCGACATCGGCCGCGCCATTAACCACCGGAAAATTATCCGGTTAGGTACGCGATCGCATAATGGGTGTACACTTGTGTGGTGGTGCGAGCCCTATATGATCGCGCCTCAACCTGTGCCGACTTCGAGAGGATCGACACTTGCAGCATGCCACGCCTGCCGCCCCCGCAGTGCGCGAGACACTGGAGCGACTGCTTGCCAGCGAAACGTTCGGGCGATCCGAGCGGGCGCGCAAGCTGATCCGTTATCTTGTGGAACGCGAGCAGGCCGGCGAAGGCGACAGGCTCAAGGGCTTTTCCATCGCCATGGATGTCTTCGGCAAGGACGGCGATTTCGATCCGTCGACCGATGCCGTGGTGCGTGTGCAGGCAGGCAGGCTGCGCGAATTGCTGCAGCAGTATTTCGCCAATGAAGGCGTCGCCGAGCCCGTCCGCATCGCCATTCCACGCGGCGGCTACGTCCCGGCCTATGAGCTCAACGCGATCCGTTTGCCGGACGCAACGAAGCCCGCCGAGCCGACGCAAGCGGCGGCGGCTCCATCCGAGCACCCTGGCGCTGCCGCGGATACCCTTGCAGCCGCCGCATTGTTGGCACCGGCAGCCCCCGTACGCTCGGTGGTGCGCCATCTCGGGTTCTTCTGGATGGCGATCGCTGTCGTCATCGCCATGCTCGGTGTCCTGATCCTGCGTCAGGGCAGCGGCGCGTTGCTGGCCGGCGGCGACTTGCCGGCGACGTTCGAGACCGCCGGCCTGACCGGCAGCATCGCGCCGTCCCCCATGAGTGAGGCCCTGCCGCTTGTCTATATCGCCGTCAAGGCCAGCGGCACCGACGCCAGCCGCGTCGCCGCGTCGCTGCGCGCCGGCCTGAGCGGCTTCGACACGATCGACTTCATCGGTCGCGACACTGTCGACAAGACCGATCCGGTCGCCAGTGCAACGAGCTTTATGTTCGATGTCCTGCCTGGGCCGGGCGCCAGCGACATCACCGTCGAACTGCAGAGCGTAGCGACCGGACGGGTTCTTTTGTCACGCAACCTGACCGCCGCCGACAGCGCGCCGTCGGTAGTCGAGGACCGTATCGCCGGCATCCTCAGTTCGGCACTGCCCGCGTCCGGCACGATCTACAACTATATCGAGCAGAGCGGCATTCAGAACGGCCTGACGCAGTGCCTGCTGCTCAACGGCAAATACTATCTCGACCAGAACGCCAGAACCCACGAGGCCGCCTACCGCTGCCTGGAAACCCTGGCCGAGAACGGCGCGAAATCGTCGCTGGTTTACTCCGAACTCGCCTCGTTGCACCTGGAGGCCGTGAACGATCACTATGCCTATCCACCGGATGCGACGATCGAGAAGGCCATCACATTCGCCCATCGCGCCGTGCAGATGGGCCCGACCAGTCCCTATGCGCATCGTTCCTACGGCTACATCAATTCGCGTCTTGGCAACGCC
>NZ_JBFUGJ010000648.1:0-1611 GCF_056402975.1 Mesorhizobium sp. P3_A9
CAGCGAGACGACGTCAAAGGCGTGCAAGGGCAGCGGCAGTTCCGTCTCATAGGAGAGTGGGCGCCCGTTCGGATTATAGAGCGGGTGGTGCGCGTCCAGAAGGACATAGGAGAAACGGGGATCGCTCACGGTGGAGCGCAGGAAGTCGATCATCTCCGCGAAGCAGTCGACACCGGTGTAGGATCGGATCGGAATCCTGCGATTTAGGATCGCCTGGGTGAACCGGACGCCACAGCCGAAGTCGAGGAGCCGGCTGGCTGCGAGGGTCTTCAATCCGATCTGCTGCCGCATCCTCTCCAGCAGCCAGGCACCGCTATCCTCCGGCGGCATCAGGGAACTCACCTTCTGGGAATTCCGGTTGAACTTCTGCGTGACGATGATCTTCGGCGCGGGACGCATGCGATGCCAGATCGACTGCAACCAGGAAGGATGATGCGATCTCATGGCAAAGGCTCTTGGAAGAGGCGATGGATGACGGAAGATTGGCTGGTCGGGGTTAAGCTGAAAATACTGTGCGACCCGCCACCAGCGTTTGCAAGACCTTGCCTTGCAGGCGTGCGCCTTCGAAACAGGTGTTTTTCGAGCGTGAGCGAATGCCGCTCTCGCTGACGATCCAGGGTTCGTCGAGGTCGACAAGTGCAAGGTCGGCGACAGCGCCAGGTTTCAGCGTGCCGCCGGGCAAGCCGAACAGTTTTGCCGGCGCGGTGGAGAGCGTTTCGATCAGCCGCAGCAGCGGCACATCGCCATTATGGTAGAGCCGCAAGGCCGCACCCAGCAACGTCTCCAGCCCGATGGCCCCGGCGGCTGCGTCGGCGAAGGGCAGGCGCTTGGTGTCGACATCCTGCGGATCGTGCGAGGAGACGATGATATCGACCGTGCCGTCCCTGACCGCCTCGATCATCGCCAGCCGGTCTTCCTCGGCGCGCAACGGCGGCGTCAGCCGGAAGAAGGTGCGGTATTCGCCGACATCGTTTTCATTGAGCGACAGATTGTGGATCGACACGCCTGAAGTCACGGCCGCACCATCGGCTTTCGCGCGCGTCACTGCGCTTGCCGCCATCGCCGTCGAGATTTTTGCCGCGTGGTAGGAGCCGCGCGTCAGCCGCGCCAAAGCCAGATCGCGCTCCAGCGGGATCGATTCGGCTTCACGCGGAATGCCGGAGAGGCCGAGCCAGCTGGCGTACAGGCCCTCGTTCATGACGCCGGATGAGCCGAGGTCGGCATCCTGCGTTTCATGAACGATGATGGCGCCGAAATCGCGGGCATAGGTCAGCGCGCGGCGCATCACCAGTGCGCTTGAAATTGTGTGGCGGCCATCGGTGAAGGCGACGGCGCCGGCCTCGCGCAACAGGCCGAACTCGGTCATCTCGCGGCCATCGAGGCCCTTGGTGATCGCCGCCGCCGGGAAGATGTTGACGATCGCGGTGTCCTTGGCGGTGCGCAGCACGAACTCGACCAGCGCCACATTGTCGATCACCGGGTCGGTATCGGGCATCATGACGACGGAGGTGACGCCGCCGGCCGCTGCCGCGACACTCGCGGAAGCGATGGTTTCGCGATGCTCGCCGCCCGGCTCGCCGATGAAGACGCGGCCATCGATCAGGCCGGGAA
>NZ_JBFUGJ010000649.1:0-1600 GCF_056402975.1 Mesorhizobium sp. P3_A9
CTATTGTACCGCTTCGAAACGCCCGGCGCTGATGGTCAATGTGCCGATCTGCGTTCCAACCGTGGCGTGGATCGGCGCATATACTCCGGTTTGGCCGAGCGGCGCAAACGTCACCATCATGCGGCTTTTGTTCTTGAGATAGTTGAGCGCCTTGCGACCCTTGCGATAGCCCGCAACCGGCTCGAAACCCATCCGGCAGGTGATGGTATCGCCCTTGTAGCCCGGCACCGAGATCGTGCCTTTCGAATTGTAGGTCAGCGTCAGGTCGGCGCGCATCTCGCCGTCATAGAATTTCACCGTGCGGCCGCAGACCTGGTCGAGGCTGTCGGCATGGATGACGGTGGCGGCCATCGGATCGAGCACCGCAGCCAGGTCGCCGGCGCCGATCGGCACCCAGGCCTTGGGGTCGCGCTTGCCCGGTGCCGGGACAACCTGCGTCGAGGTCACCGCGCCATTGGTGAAGCGGATATCGACCACCGACGCCTTCTTGCCGGAGGTGTAATCGGCACGAAATGCCTGCGGCACCAGCTTTTTGCCGGAAATCGTGCCCTTGGACGAGATCGTGCCCCGCGTGTCGTCGAACAGTTTGGCCAGTCCCGCAGCGGTCACGCTGCCGTCGATCGCGTAGGCGCCGTTCTCATAGTGGCTGGAGAAGGTCGATCTCGCTAGCGAGAGGCCAAGGAAGGAAACCGTGTACTCGCCCTTGAAGGACTGCGGCGAGGCCGCCGATGCGGCGGAGGGCAAAGCGATGGCAAGCGCGGCGCTGAGCGCGTGAGACAAACGAGGCATGGCGGGATCGGATCCTTGATTTTCGGCCGGAGGCGGGCGACTCCGGTCTGGCATGTCCCTATGAGACCGCTTATAGGATGAAATCCGGCCTTAATATGAAATGCCGGGCGCTTCCGTGGGGAAGCCGGAGCTTGACGCCCCGGTGAAATGCAACTATGGAACGCCAACTTTTCCATAAGGCCGCCTGACCAGAACCGCGCGCCACCCGGCGTGGGCACAAAGGTTTGGCAGGTCAAGAGAGAACTGAAGGTTAGAATTATGTCCCGCACCTGCGAACTCACTGCCAAGGCAGTCCAGACCGGCAACAATGTGAGCCACGCCAACAACAAGACCAAGCGTCGCTTCCTGCCGAACCTCGTCAATGTGACGCTGATTTCGGAAGCGCTGAACCAGAATGTGCGCCTGCGCATCTCGGCCAACGCGCTGCGTTCGGTCGAACATCGCGGTGGCCTCGACGCTTTCCTGGCGAAGGCCGACATCAAGGAACTGTCGCAGCGCGCGCGCCTGCTGAAGAAGCAGATCGCCAAGAAGCTGGCCGAACAGGTCGCTGCGTAACATCAGATAAAGGCGGGGGACGACCGCCCAGACCAACCTCTTGTTGGTCTCTGGCCAACGTTTTGTTGGCCTTGGGGCATCGGATAGATCCGCAAGGCTCGACATCCGGTGCTCACCTACGAAGCGAGCACTGCCCGATCGGTATGATGCTCCGCTGGTTCCATTACCCAGGATAAAAAAATGACTTTCTTCTCGCGATATTTGCCCTTCGTGGCCGCCATGGCGCTTGTCGTCGTGGCTTCGAACATCCTCGTGC
>NZ_JBFUGJ010000650.1:0-1587 GCF_056402975.1 Mesorhizobium sp. P3_A9
CGACATTCCCAGGTTCGAATCCTGGCGCCCCAGCCAGAAATTGTGGGTCCGTTCCGTAGGGACGAATTATGAATTCAAATTCATTACAAAAGACGCTTAATGGCCTCTTTTGCTTTTAAATTGCCGCCATCCGCAGCTTTTTTGTAGTACATAATAGCCGTTGATCGATCTCTTGTTACACCAATACCAAACTCAAAAATGGTACCAAGCGCACTTTGGGCGTTTGCGTCGCCATTTTTGGCACTTTCTTCAAACAATTTTATTGATTTTTCAGTATTCTTTTGAAGACCCATGCCATTCATATATATCATAGCCAGATCATATTGCGCCCTAGGATTGTTTTGATCTGACGATTTTTCAAGCCAGTGACGAGCAAGGGCATAATCTTGCCCAACGCCTTTGCCGGCTAAATACGCCACTCCGAGATTATACTCACCCTGAACATCCCCGCTTTGAGCCGCGCTCGAAAACAATTCCGCAGCGCGTCGATAATCTTGCGGCACTCCTTTGCCAGCTGCGTAGAGGACACCAAGGTTGGCACTGGCCGCGGAAAATCCCTGCGCCGCGGCCTTTGCGTACCAAATGGCGGCCTGTGCGGCATCGGGTGCGACGCCTTTACCGCTGTCATAAAGTCCGCCTAGATTGTTTTCCCCGATAGGGCTGCCTACCGCGGCAGCAGCCCGATACCAGCGCATGGCAGCAGCGAAGTCCTGTGGGACACCCCGGGCATATTCATACAAATAGGCAATTGCCGCCAGCGCCGCGGGATCGTTCTGGGCTGCCGCTTTCTGATACCACATCATCGCTTGCCCATAATCTCGCCCAACGCCTTCGCCGCTTTCATAGGCTGCGCCGAGCTGAAATTGGGCAGGGGCAAACCCTTGGTCCGCCGCCTGGCGGAGGAGTTCGGCGGCCCTGACCGGGTCCTTTGGTACTGCTCGTCCGATCTGATACATTTGGGCCAGGCTCAATTCGGATTTAGCAAATCCCTGGGCCGCCGCCTTAGTATACCAGGCAAAGGCGAGAGCGCTGTTCTGAGCCACGCCGATGCCGCCCTTATCATAGAGGTATCCCAGATTGTGCTCTGCATGCGCGTCGCCCTGGCCGGCGGCTTGCTCTAAGTAGTCCCTTGCCCGTTGGGCGTCCGGCTTCACGCCGCAACCCGATAAGTAAATAAACCCGAGATTGTTTAGCGCCGCCGTCTTGCCTAAGGCAGCGTCATTTTCCCATTGCTGTCGCTCTGAACCCCCGATCGTTCCACATGCCAATTGTTGGGTGACAATAAGCTCGCCTGCGATAGAGTGTGACGAGGGAATGAAAAATGACATTCCGACGCAGGCCACGGTCAGAATTATTATTGTGTACTTTGATGGATTAATCATTGTTACGATCCACGCGGGATTTAAGACTTCTGAATTTACAGTAAGTCCACACGATCCATCTGCGATTTGTGCAGGAATCTCTGCCCTAGCAACGACATTTCAGAACAGTTACGGTGCTCCGATGCTCGTTAAAGCGTCTCCTTAGACCATCCGAACAACTCGCTTTTAGCCAATAGCAACAGTTATAAAAGCCGCACATTAAGTC
>NZ_JBFUGJ010000651.1:0-1582 GCF_056402975.1 Mesorhizobium sp. P3_A9
ATTTCGATGGCCCCGCGCATCGCCGGCGACCTCGACTATATCCGCGTCGACTTCCTGGTCACCGAGGAAAGTCTCTATGCCGGTGAGATTACCGCCTACACGGCCGCCGGCTACGGGACATGGACGAACCCGGYAATCGCCGCGGAAATCGCGCGGCTCTGGCGGCTCGACCGATCCGCCTTTCTGCGCCAGCGGCACAGCGGAGCGATGGGACTCTATGCCAACGCGCTTCGTCGGAGATGTCAGAGTGGAGTCACAAACCGCTGACAAGAATGGCCGCTGACAAGAATGGCCGCTGACAAGAATGGCCGCTGACAAGAATGGCAATGGCGACCACGCCGGAAAAGGCGAACGGTATCGACAATTCACGCAAATCCCGCGCCGCCGCGCCTGCAAAACCTTTTACGAAAGTGCAAATCGCGATACGGGGATGAATACATCCGATCTGCCCGGATCGGACTCAGCCAACAACGGCCGGGTATTCCTGATGACTGCCAAGGCCAATTTTTCCTGGACAGGACGCATTATTCTGTCTGTCGCAGGGTTGTTGCTGACCCTTCGTCACCCCGTGCTGGCGGTGCGGTTCGTGATGAAACTCGGCTACCTGCCCAATCTGGCCGCGCCCGAAACATACCACGAGATGTTGCTCTGGCGAAAAATCGTCGACCGCAATCCGCTGTTCGTAACACTGACCGACAAGCTCGCCGCCAAGGCTCATATCCGGGACGCCTGTCCCGAGATCGCCGTGCCTCAGACGCTCTGGTCCGGGCGCGACCCTGCCGACATTCCTCTCGACCTGCTGGCCGGCAATGTCATCGTCAAGACAAACCACGGCTGCGCGATGAACATATTCGTTGCCAATGGCGCCCCCAATCACGGCCTCATCGTCGCCAAGACGAGGCACTGGCTGAGAAAACGCTATGGYCGCCGCAATGGCGAATGGGCCTATTGGCCKGTCATTCCCACCGTCTTCGTGGAAGAGCGGCTGGCGCTGTCCGGTGCAACGATCGCAACCGATATCAAAGTGCATGTTTGCGGCGGCGTAATAACGCATGCCTGGGTCGAGGATAAGGAAGCCGGGCGTTCGCTGCTTTTGGATCGGGACGCCAATCCATTGCCCGGGCGCGATCCGGACTATCCCCGCGAGGATCAGGCGGTGCCCGTCAATGCGCGGCTTCTCGGCTATGTCCGTCAGGCGATATCGATCGCCCCTGTCATCGCCGGCAAGCTCGACTATATCCGCATCGACTTCCTGGTCACCGACCATTGTCTCTATGCCGGCGAGATCGTCGTCTATCCCGGCGCCGGCTACGGCACCACGACCAATCCGGCGTTCGCCGGCGAGATCGAGCGGCTCTGGYGGCTCGACCAATCCGCCTTCCTGCGCCGGCCCCACAAAGGGGTTGTGCGCCTCTATGCCGACGCGCTCCGCGCCAGATACCGGAGCGGCATCGCAAATGACCAGGCTGGGGTCGCGCAGCACTCCGGATGAAGCCGCCGGGACCGGCAGCGCGGTTTTTCCGCAACCACGGCATGAACCTTTCCTTCGAGGGCAGCACTAAGCCTGCATGGACGCCAGAAC
>NZ_JBFUGJ010000652.1:0-1565 GCF_056402975.1 Mesorhizobium sp. P3_A9
GAATACGCCCTCTCCAAAACCGGTAACAATGCGTCCGAGATTGGCAGGGTTGCACGCCTTTTCTTGGTTTTGCGGCGCCCAGGAACGTCAAGGTCGATCGTGCCAATTTCAAAGTCGACCCGGTCCCACGTGAGGTCAAGTAGCGCCTGCTGCCGCGCTCCAGTCTCCAGCGCGAGAGCGATAAAGCGTTCAATGCGAGAAAGCCGGTGCCCGCGGCGCCCGCCTTTCTGTTTTCGGTGCGCCCTGGCGGCCTCTTTGAGGCGGGCAATTTCGTCGTCCCGTAACCAACGTTGGCGCGGTTCTCCGGGCTCGGGCAACTCCAGTTTGCGCACGTATTTTGATGGTACGAAGCCGCGATCGGCGCAAAACCGCAGCGCGGCGCGTAAATACACCAGCTCGCATAAGACGGTCTGCGGTGTAACTTTCCGCCCTAAACGTCCGCTGGTCCGCTTTGTGACGTATTCGTCAACCGCATCTTGGTTGAGATCGGCCGCTCGCAGTGAGCCGAAATAAGGGAAGAGCTGTTTCCACGCGCGATGCGCAGTGTCTGGCGAAGCCAATTTAACAGCCACATGTTTTTCGCAGTAGATCGCCCAAATCTTCGAGAGCCTGGGGGATGCTGTTGGCCCGCCTTCCAGGAGGTAAGCGCCTAAAATCTTCCGCGCGTTTACTATGTCGTATTCGTGCGTGGTGACGCGTTTGCCGATCCGGTCTTCGGTCCAGTGGACGTACCAGATTCCGTTCTCGGCGCGTCTAAGATAGGGCGTTGAAGTAGTCACGGGCGATATCGGTGTTAAAGATGGCTCTTAATTTGCCATATCACTTTCGTTCTATCAATATTAATTTCAAATGCAGAGTTGATGTAAAGAATGACAAACGACATCTATTGACAAGTTTGACCACATTTTAAAAAAGGCGGTTGACGCCGGGCGGAATTGCTGTAGTGTGCTCTCACAGCTTGAATCGCTGGTATACAGTTATTTTCAAATTTAGTCCCGGGGTCACGCGCGAATGTCCAAGGCGCAAGCCCAAAGGCGTGTGAAGACCGAAGCTGTCGGTCGATTCACCCCGGGGCGCCGTACGCCGATTGAATCTCGGCAGAAAGCGACAGCAAGTGAACATGACAAACGAATTCAGGTCACTAGAGATCACAGCCTTTTGGGCCGCCAGCTCTGCCCTCCGCAAGGCGGTGAGGGCAAACGCTTCGAACGTTGAAGCGTTTACCCAGAAAATCGAAGACCACGCTATGTTTGGCGTTAATCCACTGATCAGGCGCCGCGCAAAAGAACTGGTCGGCGGGTTAAGAACTGCACGGGCCGGTTGACGCTCGAAAACAGAGAAGAAGACGAAGGGGCGCCAGGGCGCCCCTTTTTCGCGTTTTGGTCTCTGGTTTTTTGGCCGATTTTGGCCCTCCGCTATCAATGCGCTACCAAGAACCCTGCCTAACTATCTGAAATCCTTTCTCCGTTCACTGTGTAAGTAACACTGTTGGCGCGCTTCGGACGCTCAAACAATCCACCTGGTGGGGGGTGTCGCGAGCTGCCCGAGCGGCAGCCGGTGCGCGG
>NZ_JBFUGJ010000653.1:0-1563 GCF_056402975.1 Mesorhizobium sp. P3_A9
GTACTGCCATTGGCCAGCGTTATCCGGCAACGTGTCGGCCGACTTCGCCTCCATTGGCTCGGTGTCCAATGGAACGCCAAAAGACGGTTTTGCAGCTTTCGTTGTCATGCCGCTAGCTTTGCAGAACCGAGCCGTTTGATCGCGGTGCTGATCGGCCTTTCGCCATCGTCGTAGTCGGACCAGGCCACTGTGTTCTTTAGCAACCCTGGTACAGTTCGGACTGTGTATTTTTTCGGGTCGAGATCCGCCTTCACTTGGCCCCATGTCAGCGGCATCGAAACAGTCGCTCCTTCCCTGGCGCGCGGTGACAGCGGAGCGACGGCCGTCGCCATGCGATCATTGCGGAGATAGTCGAGAAAGATCCGGGATGTCCGCAGCTTCTTGGCCATGTTGACGAGGTATAGGTCTGGACGGTCGGCAGCCATCTGCATGCAGACAGCCTTGGCGAAGGCCTTTGCCTCGGGCCATGTCGTCTTGCTGCGCTGGCCGGCCAGCGGCGTGACGACGTGCAGTCCCTTTCCGCCGGTCGTCTTGCAAAAGCTGACCAAGCCCAAATCCTCGAGGCGATCGCGCATCTCCTTGGCGGCCGCGACCACCTCGGCAAAGCGAACTTCCGGGCCAGGGTCAAGATCGAAGACAAGTCGGCCGGGTACTTCTGGGTGATCCGCCTGGCAGTTCCAAGGGTGCAACTCCAGGCCGCCGATCTGCGCGATCGCAGCAAGGCCTTCGACGCGATCGATCTGAAGATACGGTTTGTGGTCCCCGAAGACTTTCACCAGTTCCAGCAGGTTGGACGTGCCTGGCATGGCGTGGCGCTGGAAGAACTGCTCGCCGGCGTAACCGTCCGGCGCGCGCACCAGCGAACACGGGCGGCCCTTGAGATGTTTGATCATCCAGGGACCAACGGCCTCAAAATATTCGGCGAGGTCGAGCTTGGTGACCGTCTGGCCACCATCGCCGGCATTCGGCCACAGCGGCTTGTCAGGTTTTGAGATGATAACGCCCATGACGATCGGGGTTTTCCCCGTCCGGCCAGATGCCATGGCAGGTTGGGCGATCTGCGTGTCCTGAGGATCAGCGGGACGCTCGGCCTCTACCTCCTTTGCCGGCTTGTCGTCGCGCAAGCCCTTGAAAGCGGCCTGCCTGACATTGCCGCCACCCGTCCAGCCCGCGAATTCGATTTCTGCCACCAGTTCCGGCTTCGTCCAAAAGACGGTCTCATCCTTTTTCGGTGCGCCATCGCCGGTAAACGGGGACTTGGCGGCCTTCATTTCCTTCAGCCGCGGTAGCAACTGTTTGACCTTTGCTTCGCTGTATCCGGTTCCAACACGGCCGATATAGGCGAAGTGTTCGCCACGATTGACGCCGACGAGCAAAGAGCGGAACTTTCCGTTGGTGGTCGACCAGCCGCCGATCACAACTTCATGTCCAGCGCGGCATTTTGATTTTGCCCAGGTGTCGGTTCTGCCTGAGACATAGGCGGCGTCGGCTTTTTTGGAGATGATGCCTTCGAGGGACAGGCGGCAGGCGGAACGCAGCACCGCGTCGCCGCCATTGTTGAAG
>NZ_JBFUGJ010000654.1:0-1559 GCF_056402975.1 Mesorhizobium sp. P3_A9
CTGGTCCGGCGTCAGATCATAGTGGGTCATCAGATGACGCTTGAGCGACTTGAACTTCTTACCGTCTTCAAGACAGATAATGTAGTCGTCATGAACCGAGCGCTTCGGGTTGACAGCCGGCTTCTGCTTGTCGGCAGGGGGCTGTTCGGCGGTTCCGCCCACACGCCCGAGAGCGGCATGGACATCTGATATGAGGTTCGGCAGTTCGCCGACCGGCACGGGATTGTTKCTGACATAGGCGGCCACCACATCGGCGGTCAGCTCGATCAGCGCATCATTGTTTCTGGAAGGTGTTTCGACAATATCCATGGTCATCAGGCCCCAACAAGAGTTACGTGGTCAGCGCCCTTTTTTACAGGCAGGGCATTGCACGAATTTTGAGCAGGTAGAGTTTCTGCGATTCGTGTCGCGGGCACATCAATGCGACCGAAGAACAAGTAAGTCAATTCGCCCTTTGCATTATATTTGGGAATGTTGATCAACTATTCGGCAATTAGCTTCAATCTTTCGTGCATCATGTAATTTTTCGATATTTTCCCCGCCAAACCGGCAAGGGCTGACGTTACGTCAGCTGATCGTTACATTCGAGATAACTCACAAAGCAGATTTCAATGCTCTGGTTTGCTTTGCCATCGAGCCGACAATCTTGGTTGTTCACATCTGTCCACAAAACCACAGGTTGCCGCTCATCTTTTTTTGCAGGCAACGAGGCGACCGGCTCCGCCGGCTGGCCGCATCAGGTCAATCGCTGGTGGCCGGTCAATACGGGGTGATGTACTTGCCATAGGCCCAGCCGGTGACGAAGGCGCCGTTCTTGGCCGGGTCATGCCAGATCTCACACCAGCGATAACGAACCGTCTGCTGTTGCTTCCATGCCGGCTGATTGGCGATGTCGAGCAGGTTTATGCCGCCAGTGCAGCGTCCGGTCATCTGCAGGACGGTCCCGTTCGGGTATGCGGCCTGCTTCTGGGATGTGCCGGACGGATACTTGCGCACATTGAGCGTGTCGCCGAACGGCACGTTGGCCACTTGCCAAGCCGCGAATACGGTCGCATGAGACTGGCCGGCAAAGACCAGCGTTAGCGAAGCAACGGCGAAAGTCGCAGCAATCCGAGATCGAACAGTCATTATCTTTCCTCCCAACTCATCTCATGGAGCCGGCACCAGCTCTAGGCTGCGGCCCTTGAACCCACCCTGATCAGCGTATTCATTCGCCATTCAAGATAGTTCCCAAGCGAGACGCAATGACCAACACTCCCCGATTTCCGATCGTCAGCCCGCCGACACCCGAGAAGCGGCCGGTTTTCGACACGCATCACGGCATCACGCGAACCGACGAGTATGCCTGGCTGCGGGCCGACAACTGGCAGGAGATGTTTCGGGACCCTTCCCTGCTCGACGCCGGCATCCGTGCCGAACTCGAAGCCGAGAATGCCTACCAGTCGAAGCTGATGGCCGACACTTCAGACCAGCGGAAGCAGCTTTTCAAGGAGATGAAGGCCCGCATCAAGGAAGACGATTCTTCCGTTCCGATGAAAGACGGGCCCTATGCTTATGGT
>NZ_JBFUGJ010000655.1:0-1554 GCF_056402975.1 Mesorhizobium sp. P3_A9
GCCTCCTGATGGTAGTGGGGCGCGGGTACGCGGGCGCGGGAGGGGACAACGAATTCAAACACGGTTGCACCCTTGTCGGAGACCAGGAAGCGCAATTCCAGCTCACCGATCTTCAAGACGTTCTGTGTACTCGCTTCCATCGACATGTTCCTTGTTGTAAAGTGGCTTTACGAAATTTGTAAAAGGACTTTACAATAATGTCAACAGCCGGTCAGACGACAGAACCGTCGGAACCTGACAGAGAGCTAGGCCCGCCGTTCTTCGGGGCCCTCCTGCGCATCACCTGGCAGCACGTTCGCAACCAGATGCACAGGGCCATTCATGACGCCGGCTTCACCGATTTTCAGGACGCTCACTTCGCCGTCTTCTCCTATCCCCTTCCGGATGGCGTAAGGCCGTCGGAACTGGCTCGCCAGAAGCGAATGTCGAGGCAGGCGGTCAACTACCTCCTCATCCAGCTCGAGGAGCTCGGCTATATCGAGCGGCGCTCTCCCGAGGGCAGCGACCGGCGCCTCATCTACCTGAGCGCGCGCGGGTGGCAGCTTGTCGAGACGATTTTCACCTGCCTGCGGCGGTTGCACGCGGAATGGTCGCAGGAGATCGGTGAGCAGCGCTTCAACGACTTCCTCGGCGTGTTGAAGCAGCTGTCCGAGAGGGCGCAGGAGGATTACGCCAAAGATCCAGGCCAGTAGCCGAACGATTGCGGCGGCGCGCTGCACGTCACTGTGCTCGCGGTTGCGTTGAGCCGTCGCCAGCGAGGCCCGCAGACAAACGGCGCCGCGATGCGCGGCGCCGTTGCATGGCTATTCGTCAGTCAGATGCTGCTCAGCTATAGGGCGACCAGCACTGCTGGCGCGGGCCGTTATAGGGCTGGAAGCTGTTGTCCCAGGAACGATATGACCGGTACCTGTTGTAGCACCACTGGACATGGGCGTTGGAAAGCCGTCCGGCTCGGTAGTAGCGGCGTGGCGGCGGCGCATAGTTATCGTAGTTGTTGTAGTTGTTGTACATGCTGCCGAGGCCAAGCCCCAGACCAAGGCCCAGGATCGCGGCGGCGCCGTCATCGTAGCCGCCGTGATAGTGGCGGCGGCCATGGCGCCAGCGCCAATCGTCACCGCCGCCGTTCCAGTTGCCGCCGTTCCAATGCCGGTTTCCATTCCAGTTGCCCGACCGGCGCCATCTCCAGTCGTTGTTGCCGCCCGCCCAGCCATCACGAACCGGCGTGACCGTAGGTGCCGCGGTGCTGGCGGGAATCGACAGGTCCGGCTGCAGGATCGGTCCGGCGGCCGACGGAGCCGTAATGCCGGAGACAATGCCGAGCGCAATCAGCCCGGATTTTACTGTGGAAGAAAAGAGCGAATTCATTGCACTCTCCAAGAGATACAGGCCCCACGCCTACCCTGGGAATGGGGCCACTGTGGATGTTTGCGTCTGAACGGCGGATGAACGGAAAGGTTCCGTCAACCATGGCGCGAATGCCACCAGGACCAATCGATCCCTGCTTGTGGTCCTGCGATCTTGTCTTCTCCACCACTTGCAGGCAAAGGTCAGGAT
>NZ_JBFUGJ010000656.1:0-1548 GCF_056402975.1 Mesorhizobium sp. P3_A9
GGTAGGTGCCGACGCCTTCCTGGGCGGCGCCATTGAAATCCGGATTGAGCGGCAGACCGGCCTGCTGGCCGGCCGCGAGATAGCGCTTGGTCAGCGGGTGGACGGCGTTCATCGTCTCGCTGATGTGCAGGGGACCACCGGTGCCGCGCCATGTGTCGGCGCCGGTCTCATTGTCCTCGAGCGCCTTGAAGGCTGGCAAAAGATCATCATAGCCCCAGCCGGGATTGCCGGCATCGCGCCAGTCGTCGAAATCCTCGCGCGCGCCGCGGATCCACACCATGGCGTTGATCGAACTCGAACCGCCAAGCAGCTTGCCGCGCGGCCAGTGGTCGACATTGCCGCCAAGGCCGGGGTCAGGTTCGGCCTTGTAGTTCCAGTTCACCGCCGGGTCGAAGAAGGTCTTGCCGTAGCCGAGCGGCATCTGCACGTAGAAGCGGCGGTCGGTGCCGCCGGCTTCCAATACCAGCACGGAAAAACGACCCGAAGCCGACAGTTTGTCCGCCAGAACCGAGCCGGCCGAGCCGGAGCCGACGACGATGAAGTCATAAGTCTGCATGATTAAGTCTGGGCGGCTCCGGAAAACTGGGTGCAGCCTAGACGCCATGGGTTCGCCGAGTCGCCGCGCCTTCCGGCATGCGTTGTGAAAAAAGCGACTGCCCTGTCAGGTCGAGTTGCGGGGAATACCGACAATCGCGCTTGATATGCATGGGGTCGACGGCTTATGCGATGGCATCAGCCAATCCGAGGAAGTCGGGAAATCATATGCGTACCCTGTCGGATGCCTTCATTCCCGAGCTGCCCGGCCACTACAAGGGCAAGGTCCGCGAAAATTACGATTTGGCCGACGGGCGGCGCATCATCATTGCCACCGACCGTCTCAGCGCCTTCGACATCATCCTGACCTCGATCCCGTTCAAGGGCGAAATCCTGACCCAGACGGCGCGGTACTGGTTCGAGGAAACCGCCGATATCTGTCCGAACCATGTTCTCGAATATCCCGACCCCAATGTCGTGGTCGGCACAAGGCTCGACATCCTGCCGGTCGAGATCGTCGTGCGCGGTTATCTGGCGGGGACCACCAGCACCTCGATCCTGACCCGCTATAAGCGTGGCGAACGCGACATGTACGGGATGCGCCTGCCGGACGGGCTGCGCGACAATGAAAAGCTGGCCGAGCCGGTCATCACGCCGACAAGCAAGGCAGCGGATGGCGCCCATGACGAGCCGCTGTCCAGGGCCGAGATCCTCGAACAGGGACTGCTGACGCAGGCACAGTGGGACACCGTCTCGGATTACGCCTTGCGGCTGTTCGCCCGCGGCCAGGCGCGCGCCGCCGAGCGCGGCCTGATCCTTGCCGACACGAAATACGAATTCGGCACCGACAGAAGCGGGACGATCATCCTCGCCGACGAAATTCATACGCCGGACAGCAGCCGCTACTGGATCGCCGGTAGCTACGAGCAGGCCCTCACAAGCGGCACGCGGCCAGACAGCTTCGACAAGGATTTCATCCGTTCGTGGGTGGCGGCGCGCTGCGATCCCTACAAG
>NZ_JBFUGJ010000657.1:0-1544 GCF_056402975.1 Mesorhizobium sp. P3_A9
ATTATTGGCGTCGTCGTTGTTCATAGTGATAAGATCGCTTCCCGTCCGGGCCGGGCCATGATGATCGTTTCCGCTGATACCCAGCTAGGATCAGGCATCGAGCAATTCGACCGTTCACCGATGCGTTTTGACGTTCGAAGGGAATTTCGAGCAGCCTGCACACGAGTTCAATCGTTGTCGGCATGCCGGCCATCACCGCAACGTGCGCCTTAATCCGGTCCTCCCAAGGGTCAACCTCACGCCTGTCCTCTTGCTCGGCTTCCGCAAGCGCCGTCTCGTCGCGGTCGAGCCACCAGCGCTCGCCGGCTCGATACCGCGTTAGAGCTTCGGCCCAAAGCTGGTCGCGGTCCCGCCTGATCGCCTCAACGTCGATCGTACAGCACCTCAAAGGCCAAAAGCGCCGGTTACCCGTTTGGTCCTTAAGGTAGTGTTCGTCGTTCGTCGTCGCGATAAACACGCATTGCCGGGGATGATCGATTGCGATCTTGCCATATGGCGTGCGGTAACGGTCGGTTGATCTGGCAATGAACCCTTTAACGGTTTCAGCATCCGACCGTTTCACATTTGCCAATTCAGAAAGTTCGATGATCCATTTGCCTGCCAGTTGGATTGCAGCGTCTGGTGTGTGCAAATCGGGCAATCGGTCAGTGAACCATTGCGCGCTGGCAAGAGCTTCAATTGCGGATGACTTCCCCTGTCCCTGCGGTCCTTCGAGGACAAGCAAATTATCCATTTTGGAACCTGGCCACATGATGCGCGCAACTGCACCRATCATAAATTTGGTTCCAACGATGCGAGCATATGGCGTATCGGACGCGCCGAAATATGCGGATGCCAGTTGCGGCAGACGTTCTGTGCCGTCCCATACGAGGTTGTTGAGGTAGTTGCGAACCGGATGCTGTTTGCGCGCGTTCGCGATCATCGCTACGCTATCAAACACATTTTCTTTAGCTGGCTTCCTGCCCACACTTTCGACAAGAGCTTTACAGTGCGTGGTGTCTAGATCAGCCCACTGACGTGGAGATGATGCGCGCTTGTCCCAAGGTAGCGTATCCGTCACCACTATCGTTTGCGCAAATTCATCGAATGCGACGGGTAAGCCGGCATCACTCAAAATTTTTGTAATCTCGACGGTCGAATTCTTCTCTACGATTGCCGTCGAGATGATGTTGTCGATCCCGTCGAGTTCACGTGGCACCTGCCTGCCCGGTTGCGGCACGTTTCCGTTGCTGCCGAATATCTTCGTTGGATCGGGCTGCGGTGGTCTGCCGTAAGCTTTCCAATGCAATGAAATCCAGCCGACCAATGTTCCGGCATCGATCGACCGCCACAGCTTTTCGTTGTCGGCAGAGTTGTTTTTGGCGTAACCGCCGCACCAGCTATTCCATCCCATGCGCACAAGATCGTCGTGGACAAGGCCTGTCGCTGCCTGCCGATATGAGCATGTGACGTTGCGCCATTCGTCGTATGTCAAATCTTCTGGGTTGATTTCGTTCAGCGCTGCGAGCGCCTGTGTGATCGTCGGTGCTCGATCAGTGCCGAGT
>NZ_JBFUGJ010000658.1:0-1541 GCF_056402975.1 Mesorhizobium sp. P3_A9
GGCCTCGATGCCGTGGCCCGAATAATAGATGACGGCGACATCGGCACCTTCGGCATCGTCGACAAAGCCTTCGAGATCGCGCCGCAATTTGCGCGCGTCGCGGTTGGTGGCCACAGTCGTCTCGAAGCCGAGCTTGTCGAACATTTCCTCGATGGCGCGAGCGTCATTTTCCGGATTGGGCAGTTTGCCGACATGATGATAGTCGGACTGGCCGATGATCAGCGCGATCCCTTTCAGCGCCTTCGGCTCCTCGGCGTGAGCCGGGACCAGCGCGCACAGGCACAGCACCAGTGCCGCGGCAAACGCCACGCAGATGCGCATCCTTTCGACTGTCATTCGCCCAAACCGCATCGCCCACCCCTGAACCCGCAAGGCGCGATCTTCCCCAGGGAGATGGCATCATGATGGCCGGCGCATGGCAAGGCCCGGGACGAACGGTGTTCTTGTCGTGAGGTGCAGATGCCGGCTGGTTTTCACGCCGTGAGCAGGTAGTCTTGAGCAAAAGTGGCCGTTCCGATGCGCACGCTGGCGACAGATTCGGCCCGAAAAGCTTCAGGGGAGGTTGCGATGACGGACTTTACACCAAAATTCGATCTGGCCGGCAAGGTGGCGCTGGTCACCGGCGCCTCACGCGGCATTGGCCGCGCCTGTGCACTGGCTTGCGCCGGCTCCGGCGCCGACATGATCGTCGGCGTGCGCAGCAAGACCGACGGGTCGGAGCTTGTCGCCGAGATCGAACGCATCGGCCGGCGGGCGCTAGCCGTGCAGATGGATGCGACCGATCTCGCCACGGTGCGCAAAGGCGTCGCCGACGCGCATGCCGCCTTCGGCCGCATCGACGTCCTGGTCAACAATGTCGGGCTCGGGCCGGAAAACCTGGCGGAAAACGTCACCGAGGAGGATTTCGACCTGACGGTCAACGTCAACCTCAAGGGCACGTTCTTCACCACCCAGGCGGTCGGCAAACTGATGATCGCGCAAAAAGGTGGGCGCATCATCAACATCAGCTCTCAGGCCGGCACGGTGACGCTGAAGGGCGAGGCGATCTACTGCATGACCAAGGCGGCGATCAACCATCTGACGCGCTGCCTGGCCGCCGAGTGGGCGCAGCATAAGATCGCCGTCAACAGCGTGGCGCCGACCTTCATCTGGACCGACGGCACACGCCCCTCGCTCGCCGAACCGGACTTCCACGCCCATGTGCTCGGCCACATCCCGCTCGGCCGCATCGGCGACCCGATCGATGTGGCGGGAACCGTGGTGTTCCTCGCCTCGCCGGCGGCGTCGCTGATCACCGGGGCGAACATACTGGTCGATGGCGGCTGGTCGGTGGCGTAGGCCCCTGCCGCCCCCTATTTGAAGCTGGCGATGGGCAGGAATTTCACGGCCGACCCAGTGAAGCGGCGGTGATCGGATTTCTGTCCTCGCGGCTGGAAACCGTCGAGATAGACCTGCTGCGGCGCCGTGCGGATGAAATTGGCGGCGATGACGGGCGCCGCCGCTGATCCGGCCCCGCCAGCGATGCCGCGACCAGTTGACGC
>NZ_JBFUGJ010000659.1:0-1529 GCF_056402975.1 Mesorhizobium sp. P3_A9
GTGTCTTGTCGGCATCGATGAAGATCGGCACCAGCGTGAACCCGGCCGGCAGGCCGGCGCTCGCCGCCATGACGTCGCGGTCCTTCCAGTAGAAGATGTTCTTGGCCACATCATTGTCGGGAAGCATCATCGACGGCTTTGCCGGCAGCGGATTGCGGGCAAGCCCGGTGATGGTCACCTTGCCTGTGATCTGCCCCGTGGCGCGCTTGGCGGGGTCTTTCAGATCATAGGGTATGAAACCACGGTTGATCAGCACGAAGCGGCCGTCGTCGAGGGCAAGCGGCGTATAGACGTTGAACCCGGCCTCACCTTCCCAGGTCGCATAGAAATGCCGCTCGCCCGAGTGCAGGAACGTGCCGGAGACCGTGACTGGCGTGTAGTCGACATCCCCCGTCGAGGCGAAGTCCTTCTCGACCTCGGCCAACGGCTGTGGCGCCGAGTGGGTGCGCTGGTCGATGGTCTGCAGGAGACCTTCCTTCCAGTGCAGGCGCTGGACCTGCCAGGTGCCGAGCGCCAGCAAGATGAGCAGCAGCGCCAGGCCAAGGCCGAGCAGCAACGCCGATCGTGGCCGCGAACGGCCGTCACTGTTGATGGATGCCTCGCTCATTCGCCGCGGTCCAGCCGGCCTTCGGCCGCCTTGTTGGCATATTGCAGGGTSARCAGCACGCCCTTGATCAGCCGTAGCGCCGTCAGGCACAGCACGATGGCCAGCGGGATCCATATCAGCAGATGCAGCCAGAGCGGCGGGCTCAGCGTCACTTCCACCCAGAGCGCCAGGCCGACGATGATGAAGCCGATGATCAGGATGACGAAGACCGCCGGCCCGTCGCCGGCATCGGCGAAGGAATAGTCGAGGCCGCAATTGACGCAGCGTTTGCCGACGGTGAGGAAGCCGGAAAACAGCCGCCCTTCGCCGCAGCGCGGGCAACGGCCATGCAGGCCTGCCGAAATCGGTTCGATCGGAGGCCAGATCGCCTTATCTTCAGTCATGGATAGGGCCACCACTCATCGTTATTGCTCGATCTCGATCGGTGTCCCATCGGCCACCATTGCCCAGATTTCGTCCATGTCGGAGTCCGTAACGGCAATGCAGCCATCGGTCCAGTCGACCAATTGAAGCAGCCAGCCCCACCAGCCGAAACCGTTCGGCTGGCCGTGGATCATGATCATGCCACCCGCGTCGACATTGCGCGCCATCGCGGCCGCCAGATCGCCGGCATTGGGATAGGAGATGTGGATCGATCTGTGCGCGACGCTGTCGGGGTTGCGCCAGTCGAGGACRTAGCGMCCCTCGGGCGTGCGCTGGTCACCCTCCYGGTGTTTGTGSCCGACGGGATCACCGCCGAGYGCAATGCTGTAGCTGYGCAGAACCTTGCCGTCGCCGATCAGTTCCAGCCGACGCTCCGCCTTGTGGACACGCACCAGATCGACCGTCTTGGTCGCATGGGCCGGGAACCCCAGGAGGATGAATGCACAAATCGCCCAGGGAATGGTCAGCCGCATGGGCAATCGATCGGCGATCATTGCGC
>NZ_JBFUGJ010000660.1:0-1528 GCF_056402975.1 Mesorhizobium sp. P3_A9
AGGCTGCGGCAGGTGAGGGGCCTTGCCGCAATTTGTGCTGGGGCGGCATTCCCGGAAAAAGGGAGCAATCAGTGACTTTGAAGTTCGGCACCAGCGGGCTGCGCGGTCTCGTCAGCGAGCTCATGGGACCACCGGCGCGCACCTATACGATTGCCTTCGCACGCATGCTTATGGCGCGTGGTGTGTTGAGCGCGGGCGACCAGATCCTTGTCGGGCGCGACCTTCGCTCTTCCAGTCCCGAGATTGCGGGGATTGTCCATGCAGCGATCGCCGAAGCCGGTTTGGTGCCGGTCGATTGCGGAGCCTTGCCCACGCCAGCACTCGCACTTTATGCAGCAGGCAGAGCTCCGGCGATCATGGTGACCGGCAGTCATATTCCCGACGACAGGAATGGGCTGAAATTCTACCGGGCGGACGGCGAGATCGACAAGCGCGATGAGCTTGAAATTGTGGCCATCCACGCAGGCTTGCAGATAGCCGACCGATCACAGCCATCCGTCGAACCCGTACAGCCGGGCTCCGAACCGTCCGCAGGCTACAAGGATCATTTTCTTGGTTTCTTTCAGCCAGGTAGCCTGTCTGGTCTCCGTGTCGGGGTCTACCAGCATTCGTCGGTAGCAAGGGACATCATTGTCGATATCCTTCGTGCGCTGGGGGCCGAGGCGGTGCCGCTCGGCAGGTCCACGCATTTCATTCCGGTGGACACCGAAGCACTCAGGCAAGAGGATCTACTGCTTCTCAAGAACTGGGCGGCGGCGGGGCCGTTCGATGCCATCGTGTCGGCTGATGGCGATGGCGACCGGCCGCTTGTGGCGGATGCGCAGGGCAGTTTCGTGCGCGGCGACCTGATCGGCGCGATCACGGCGCGTTTTCTTGATGCCGACTGCATCGTTACGCCGGTCAGCTCCAACTCTGCCTTGGAGCGTTGCGGGCATTTCGCAACCGTGCTGCGCACACGCATAGGTTCGCCCTATGTCATCGAGGGGATCGGCGCAGCTTTCGCTCAAGGGGCAAAATGCGTCGTTGGCTTCGAGGCAAATGGCGGCGTTCTTCTGGGGTCATCCGTCGAGAAGGATGGCCGCAGGCTCGCAGCCTTGCGAACCCGGGATTCGCTGTTGCCAATTCTCTGTGCGCTATCAACGATTGCGGCGACAGGTCGCCCGCTCGCCGAGATCGCGGCCGGTTTCGGATTCCTTGCCGCGTCAAGTGGCCGGCTTGAAGGCGTATCGGCGGAAAATAGCGCGTCCTTCCTCAAAAGACTGGCAACGGATGCCGTCTATGCCGACACTCTCTTCGAGGTTCTGGGCGGCGTCGCTGATATTGACAATCGCGACGGCGTGCGTATCACCGCCCGCAACGGAGAGGTTGTTCACTTCCGTGCGTCAGGCAACGCGCCCGAATTGCGGTGCTACATCGAGGCAAAGACRGAAACCCGCGCAGACGAATTGCTCGGTTGGGGTCTTGACCTCAGCCGAACTCAAATCCTGGAAAGCTGAAGTTTGACCAATATCGTTCCTGTCATCATAAG
>NZ_JBFUGJ010000661.1:0-1510 GCF_056402975.1 Mesorhizobium sp. P3_A9
AATCGATCCTTCGCGAACTCGACGGTCCACGACTTAAATCGGAGGCTGTGCAGAATCTGCATTATGCAGCCGGCAAGGTGCTGAACGACCTTAAGCGCTACACCGAGGCGTTCCATCATTTCAACAAGGCTAAACAGGCCGCCGGCTACAAGTTCGACATCGATCAGTATCGTCGTTTCGTGGACCTGACCATTGAGACCTTCACGCCGGATCTGTTTGCCAAAAGGTCCAGCTACGGGATCCCTTCCGAAGCCCCTGTGTTCGTGGTCGGGATGCCGCGCTCGGGAACGACACTGACCGAACAAATATGCGCCAGTCATCCCGACGTTCATGGCGCTGGCGAGCTTAGCAAGCTGAGGCGCGTAGCGAACGCCATCGGTCTGACAACCTCAGCTTCTGATCTGAACAAGCCGATTATCACAGTCACCGAAGGCTTGTCCAAGACGTTGGCCGAAGAGCATCTTTCCTATCTGCGCGAGCGCGCTCCGACTGCGCGGCGCGTCATCGATAAAATGCCGCACAATTTCGAATTGATCGGCCTCCTCACTTTGCTCTTTCCCAATGCCCGCATCGTTCACTGCCGCCGCGATGCCATCGACAATTGCGTGTCATGCTTTGTCCTGCCTTTCAGCTCGGCACACAGCTACAATTCAGACCTGCGGGCACAAGGCCTCTACTATCGCGAATATGACCGCTTGATGCGTCACTGGAACGAAGTTTTTCCTGGTCGTATCTTTGAAAATCGCTATGAGACGCTCGTGGAGGATCAAGAGGCGCAGTCGCGCCGGCTCATCGATTATCTCGGCCTGCCTTGGGATGACGCATGCCTGCGCTTTTTCGACAGGGAAGGGGCGGTCACCACGCCCAGCCGCTGGCAGGTTCGCCAGCCGATCTACAAATCGTCCGTCAAGCGCTGGAAAAATTATGAAAACGAGATCCAGCCCTTGATCGAAGCGTTGGGCGACCTCGCCGACGTTTGACCGATAGTTTCCAGGCCAAAGTATGTCGAAGAGCTAAGCACAGAGCGAATCTCAGAGATCGCGACGCGTTTTATAGGGTGGTCTGGCGCTTGGCGGAATCGCCAATGCGCCGTAGCCATCCTCTGGCTTGTCCCGATTATCCCTGTCGAACTTATCTGTGACCTCGCCGTGATTCCGGCTGTCGAATGCAGCGCTGGGTAACCTGGCTATTGCTGATGCATGTCGCCGAAAGCGCGTAGCGGCGTTGGAACAACGGTATGCATCAAACAAAAAGAAAACCCGGCGGTTGCCCGCCGGGTTCTCCTATCTCCCGAGAAATATCTCGTCTTAGAAATCGCGCTGGAAGCGGATGATACCGCCGACATTGTCCTTCTTCTCGGCACCAGCCCAAACGTTGCCGGCGGCAATAGCGCCAGAACCAACGCGCTGGTAGTCGATTTCCGGCGTGATCGTGAAGCCGGGAACAACGGTGTAGGCAATGTTTGCCGCAACCGCATAGTCCTTCCACTGATCACCCGACACCTGGAGGT
>NZ_JBFUGJ010000662.1:0-1506 GCF_056402975.1 Mesorhizobium sp. P3_A9
CTTCGGCCGTTTCAGGAGAAGACCCGGCCCTCGGGGGTGCGCTGGAAATTAATCAAGTCCAAACTGACGCTTGGCTTACCGAGCACAGTTAAGATGCCGTGCGCCTGGCCGCGGTGATGGGTCTGGTGGTTGAAAACATGCGCCAGCGCCGGCGCCAGACGCTGCGAGACGGTGCGCATATCCGATAGGGTCATATAGGTGAAGCGGCCCGACAGCGCCTTGTCGCTCATACCGCCGAGCCAGTCGATGATCCGCCGGTCCTCTGCCTCCCGCGCCATCCTCAGATGGGGCAAGGCCCGATGCAGGATGGCGTCCACCGCCGTCGGCGCGTCGCCTTCGCCGCTGAAGCGCTTCATCCAGACGCGGTCGGCGGCGAGCAGGTGGTTGAGCGTGCCCATCAGCGAGCGGAAGAAGGCGCCGACATCACGGTTGAATTCCTCATCGTCGAGATCGGCAGCGGCATCATAGATGCGGCCATTGGCCCATTGATTGTAGGCTGCAAACATCATGAAGTGCTGTTTCATCTTCTCTCCCGCCGCGCCTGTTTCGGGTGTCGGCGCGATACCTAGAGCAATTCACCGTTTCACGGAAACGGTGAATTGCTCTAACTGTTTGTTTAGACGCAATTCCCAAAGGAAAGCGCTACGCGCYTTTCCCGGGAAAACCGCTCGCACTTTTCCTGGAATTGCTCCAGACCGCAAAGGGACGCGCGCCAATGACGATTCTGCTTTATGATCTTGTCGGGCGTGACGAGAGCCGTCCATTCAGCCCGCATTGCTGGAAGGCAACGATGGCGCTGGCCCATAAGGGGCTCGATATCTCGACCGCGCCGACGCGTTTTCTCGAGGTCCCCACCATCGAGGGCGGCGCTTCGAAGACCGTGCCGGTGATCCGCGACGGCGACAAGGTCGTCATCGATTCCTTCGCCATCGCGCTCTATCTCGATGAGGCCTATCCGGATCGGCCGACGCTGTTTGGCGGCGAAGGCGGCAAGGCGATGGCGCGTTTCATCGAGCGCTGGTCCCAATTGACCATCCACCCGTACGTCACCATCGCTGCGATCGTCGATCTCCACACCATGCAGGACGAGGAGAACGCCACCTATTTCCGCCGGAGCCGTGAGCAACGCCTGGGCAAGCGGCTGGAAGACATCGTCGCGGCCCGCGACGCCGGGTTGGCGGCGTTTCGGGCGTCGCTTGAGCCGCTGCGCTCGATGCTGGGCTACCAGCCCTTCATCGGCGGCGCCTCGCCGCTGTTTGCGGACTATATCGTCTTCGGCGCGCTGCAATGGGCGCGCATCGCCACGCCCTATCAGCTGCTCGAAAACAGCGACATCGTGGCGCAATGGTTTGCCCGCTGCCTCGACCTGCATGGCGGGCTGGGACGAAAGGTTGCCGCGGCAGCCTGACGCCGTAGGGCTATTTGGCTGCTGCCTTCTTCGGCTTGCTGGGCTTTTTGGCAGCCTTGGCCACCTTACCTTGGGCCTCCTTGGGCTCGGCCTTTGCC
>NZ_JBFUGJ010000663.1:0-1503 GCF_056402975.1 Mesorhizobium sp. P3_A9
GTGCAGGGTGAAGACGATGAGCCACGCGATCAATCACATGGAATCGGCGGAGGATTTGCGCGGATCCGCAAATCCTGCGCAGTCGCCACCATCGACCAGATCCAAGGAAGCAGACGCATCCCCATGTCCAGGGCAATGAAAGGGATTATCTCGGTCGTCAGCTCCGAAGTGAAGTCAGATGCCCTGCGTCCTCGCTGCCGACTTGCCTGTTAGAGAGGCGGTCAAATGGCGAGCCGTCTGCTTTTCCGTGCTCTGCGGTTAAACGATTTCGCGAAGACGCTCGTCGTCGATAGAAAAGTTCGGATTGTGAAATGGATCTTTCGTTAGATATGCATGCCCCCAACGCTCCGTGAAGATGTCGCGTTCGCGTTTCCGCGTGAACTCAATACTCGCGTCTGCGAGAATTTCTCTCACGGAGGGAGATTCCACATGCAGGAGAACAGCCGAGGGTGTCCAAGCTATGTCGTAACCACGTTCGCGCACCCGCAGGCAAAGGTCGACATCTTGTATGTACGTCGCGAAGGTTTCATCAAATCCATTCAGATCCTCGAAAACATCGCGCTTAATCATCTGGCATGCCCCTGTCGTGCAGCTGACGTTGCGCGGTGCAGACAGCAGCCCGCAATAATCCTCTTCTGGCAATGCAGCATGCCTGAAGGTGTGGCCACAAATCCCATCGAAGCCGAGAAACATACCGGCATGCTGCACCCGTTCATTCGGGTAAAGCAGCAACGCTCCAGCCATTGCAATGCGTTCGCTTTCAAGCGGCCGCAACAATTCACCCACCCAATCTTCCGTGACAGGCACGATGTCATCATTCAGGAAGAGGAGGGTATTCCCCTTCGCGTTCCTGGCGCCAAGGTTGCTCTGGGCAGAGAAATTAAACGGCTGCGGAAATTCTAAAAATTTGACTTTTGTATTTTTTGAAAGAAGCCGATGTCTCTCAATCGCCAGCGGATTATCCGTGTTGTTGGCAACAATGATGACGTCCTCAATGAAACTGTTTTTCTGGTTGAGGATGCCATTCACCAGCTGAAAGAGAAGCTGTCCTTTGTTCCGCGTACAGATGACGACCGACACCGACGGTATCCGCTCCTCCTCCGACTTGCTCACGCCATGTTTTTTGGCGCCGGGAAAGCGATAACGGAACGGTTCCGACAACGCCAAAGGCGCCGAGACCGCTTCTTCCCCAGGAAGACAAATGACGGGAAACGGCAAATGCCCGTATTTTTGAAATTTCTTCGCCTCGTATGCTTTTCCGAGCACGCCAAGAGCCAGGTCATAGGGCGTTTTGACCTCCGCATTCGCGGATTCTTGCTTTATTGCAGAGATGGAGATCAAGAACCGGGAATGAAAATAATCCTTATTCAAAGCAAGTATCGGATTTACGCCCGGCAAAAAAATTGGAAGGACCTTGTCATTCGATCGCTGCCACATATCGAATAACAACAGGTCCTTGTCGTCGCTCAGCCCATAAGCAAGCACAGCGGAGAACTTATCGGA
>NZ_JBFUGJ010000664.1:0-1496 GCF_056402975.1 Mesorhizobium sp. P3_A9
GATGTATCCCGACGCATCGGTCGTGCGCGCATAGGCAACACCGCGGCCAAAAACCCATTTCTCTCGATCCTTGCCACGTGACGGAACATTAGGCGTGTCTAATGGTTCTATCCCTCGCAGCAGATGCCCGGTGTCTGCTGAGGATCAGCCGGCGAAGGCTGGTCGGCCCGCATTCTCCGCCAGAGGCGCGGGCTCCCCCAACCGAAAGGAGAGAGATCATGAACAACATCATTTGGCTCGTTGGAGCGGTGGTCATCGTCGTAGCGATATTGAGCTTCTTCGGCCTGCGATAAGCGCGACTTTAGCTATGGCCATGGACCCCTTATCGGAAGATGACCAGCCGAAGCGGACGCTACGAAAGCGTCGCAGGCTACCAGCCGAAGAGCGAAACGGTGGCGGGGAGTTCATCGCCCCTTTTCCATCGGAAGACAGGAGCTTCCGCGTCTGGTTCCTGTCCAATGAAACAGGCATCAGCGTCGACCAGGCCAGCGAACTTGTCGACAGGATCGAGACAGATGGCGCGGCATTGTTGAATGCCGCGCGACAGATGAAAATCACGCGCAATAACCGATGAACCGCAGCCGGCTACGTCTCCGCGTTTTCAACAAGCCCACTGTGTAGCGCGTTGGCGACAAAGCGAAGGGCTGCGCCGAGCAGGCAGCTCATCTCGCCGTATTTTCGGCTGTGACATCAGTTTGAGCGCCAAAGTCGGGATGCGTGTACCGGGCGGCGAAGATCAATTTCGCGGCCTCGCTTCGCGTAAGCACGCGCCGGTAGACACCTCCTGTCTCGATTCGGAGCCAGCCAGCGCGCTGGGGTATTTTTGGGGCGCATTTGACGCCTCCCATCTGCCGGGCTAACGCTTGACCTCTTGGTGGGGGTGAAGCAATGCGGACTATCTTTTCTCTGGTTATTTTGGCGTGCATTGGTGTGGTCGGGTTCGTCGCACTCTCTTATGTTTCTATGAAGCAATCAGTACCGGAGACGGTGCAGCAATTGCTCGACAAGAATTTGCCGAAAAACAATCTGAAGGTCGCCTTTGTGAAGGTTCCTATCACGGCAGCGATCCCATTCATCGGCCCGGCCAAGAGTGAGGGCTATTTCATGCTCGAAAAGAAGAGCGGCGGCCAACTGGATGGCGGTTGCGCCTTTGATGCGTTCACTGTGGAAATTCGCGAAGCAGCTAATTCCTCCTACGCGATCTACGTGCCGGGCGAAGAAATGACGCGACTGAATGGATGCTACTACTCGGCAGGCGTAGGCCAGTGAGGCTCCGCCTGTGACAGGCGGTCGCCAAAGGTCCGTCTCTCCTGCCCGCGGGCTTTCAAGTCGTGAAGAGCGCGCGATCCCTGCCACCCTGCGACGAAGGAAGAGGCGCTCCAATTCCTCGTCGATCGCGTCGTGCGCGTCTGGCTTGAATGGAGCAGGACTGTCATAGGCGGCCGGACGGCTGCGTATGACTTCACCGGGAGCTTCCTTCAGGACAGTGTCGAGCC
>NZ_JBFUGJ010000665.1:0-1490 GCF_056402975.1 Mesorhizobium sp. P3_A9
GTCTTGCGGCCTGCCCTTGTAACTCGGCAACGCGGGCGGCCACCTTAGGCAACCTGACCATCTTCGATGCCTCCACCTCAGCAGCATTGCCGCGCGACGCATAACCAGCCTCGATATACGCGCGAGATTGGGATAGGCCCTCGGCCAGGCCGAGGCAAAACCGCTCCTGCCGTATGTTCAATTTGGCATGTGGCATGGTGGGATCAGAATACAGCACTCGTCGAACCAGTGCCACAAGGGATCAAAGCCGGTGGTGGCGATCCGACCTATCAGGTGCCGTCTCCTAGCAGTGTGACCAACGTGACCTCGCGCGTGTGGGGCAAAGGCGCCCGAAAGAAGAAAAAGCCTTTTAAGATTTCCCGATTTCTCTCGCGCGAGGTCACGTTGGTCACATTTCGCACTACAGGTTGCATTTTTCTCGCCAGACTTACCTCGCGTTGCGGGTTATCCGCTCTATGACCCATTGTGCGCGGCGCGCTTGTTCTGCCAGTTCGCTAGCAAACCGACCTGCTAGCTGCGGATTGATCGACCAGTGTCGGTTGGTTGGCGACCAGTCTTCAGGCACGACCCAGCCGTTGACATCGAAGGGGACAAGTACCCGCTGAACCTCTTGCAGGCTCATGCCTCGAACGGCGCGGCAGGCGTGATGGAGGTTGGTCGGGCTGATCCGCTTGACCCCCTGCCCAGCAAGCTTGACCAGTGCGCCTGCAATTGCTTGCACGTCCTGCAGTGCCTTGCGGTTCATCATTGCGTAGAAGTGCCATGCATGCGGAATGATGAAACCCTCAATGATCTCCCGCGCCTTTTCCACCGTTTCGGCTTGAACGTCATCGTACGAGCGACACTTGCCTTCAGTGACATCGACGGCGTGAAACAGCAGTGAGAGCGCGCCGAGCGTGCGCGCTTGTTTGCCGAGGAAGGTTCCGAAATCTGGCGAGGGATCCGAGAGTGTCGAAACCTCGGTCATCTTCCGAGCGAAATCGAGATAAGCCCGGCTGGCATCGGTAGAAAGGCAAAACGTAGTGGGGATAGCCATTCGCCCAAGTTGTGCCAGCACATCACCAAACCGGTCGCGTGCAGCCGGATCAATTGGATCGTCCCGCTCGATCCCAGCCGGCGACATCATGACCGGAAGGAACCGCTGCAGCAGACCATCGCTTTCCAATTGTGGCATTTCCTGCAGGCGAGCCGGCTGGATTGCGCCGAGGATTGAGGCCGACATCATGCTGATATTGCGTGTCTCGGACTTGCGATCCTGCATGTAGGGTTGGGAGGCGAAAGCCTTCAGCCACACCGAACGGTCCTGTGCCGCTCCGACGCCGCGACCACCATATTTTTCCATTGCCCCGATCCAACCGGACAGTTCGTCACGGAAGAGCCCTATGCCGCAATCCTGGTGGGAAAGGATGTCGCAAAGCTTTTCGGTCGTGACGTCAGCTATCACCCGCCGTCGCGACGGCGGCAACTCTGCTTCCGCTTCCGCCTTATCC
>NZ_JBFUGJ010000666.1:0-1468 GCF_056402975.1 Mesorhizobium sp. P3_A9
TTCGTGTATGGTCGCCCGCAACAATACATGGGAGGGGAAAGAATGACACGAATAGCAAATCTGCTGGCCTCCGCCTTCATTGTGCTTATGCCCTTGTCTTCCGCCAATGCCGCCATGCCCGAAGCGGCAACCGCTTTGTTCGAGGCCAAGACCGTGGCCGCGCGCGACAGCGCCCTGTCGACGCTGGAGGCCGCCGCGCCGAAAGATCCGGCATCGGCCTATGCCGCCGGCGCCGGCGAGTTCTTCACCGCACTGGAGTTGCTCGCCAGCGGCCTGCACCGCCATGGTTTCGAGAGCCCGCAATCCTTCATGCTGCCGCTGATGCAGCTGCCGGTGCCGCCCAATCCAAACCCCGAGCCGCTGACTTATGAAGAGTTTCGCGCCATACTGGTCGCCTTCCGCGACCGGCTGGCAAAATCCGCCGCGACGCTGGGTTCGGTGCCGGCCGATGCCGATATCGGCATGGTCATCGATCTCACCCATGTCGGCATCGACCTCAACGAGGACGGCACCATCGCGCCAGATGAAAGCATGGCGGCGATCATGGCCGCGCTGTCGCGCGGCAGCATCTCGCAGGGCGATGCCGCGCCCGCACTGACCTTCCGCTTCGATCGCGCCGACGGCTACTGGCTGCAGGGTTATGCCGAGTTCCTGATCGCGCAGGCCGACTTCTGGCTGGCGCATGATTTCAAAAACACGTTCGACGACTCGTTCCACATGCTGTTCCCGCGCGCAAAATTGCCGCTGYAGGACATTCTCGTGCCGCCGCCCAGCGAGATGGGCTCAAACATCTTCTCCTCGGAATGGCGCATCGCCGATTTCATCTCGATGGTGCATCTCATCAACTGGCCGGTGGTCGAGCCGGAACGCCGCAAGGCGGCGCGCCAGGAATTGCTGGAAATGATCCGGCTGTCGCGCGAGGACTGGAAGGCGATCCGCGCCGAGACCGACAATGACCGCGAATGGCTGCCCGGCCCACAGCAGAAGGGCGAGAACCCGCTCACCGGCCTCGAAGTCGGCGAAGAGCAGGTGCAGGCCTGGCTCGCCACCTTGACCATGGCCGAGGACCTGCTCGAAGGCCGCGCGCTGCTGCCGCATTTCCGCATCACCGGCAAGGGCATCAACATGAAGCGCTTCTTCGACGAGCCGAAGACCTTCGACCTGGTGCTGTCGATCACCGGCCCTGGAATCGCGCCCTACCTGGAAAGCGGCAAGATCCTGACCAGCGAGGACTTCGACCAGATCCAGCGCGAGTTCGGCGGCGGCGGGTTTTTGACGTTCGCGCTGTGGTTTAATTGACGAAAGCTTGGGTTCCTCGCCCCCACGAACGTGGGGGAGAGGTGGCTCGGCGAAGCCGAGACGGAGCGGGGGCTGGCGCGACGTTTCACGTTCAGAGAAAGCCACCAGCGCCGCAGCCCCCTCTCCGACCGCTTCGCGGCCACCTCTCCCCCGCTTTACGGGGGCGAGG
>NZ_JBFUGJ010000667.1:0-1463 GCF_056402975.1 Mesorhizobium sp. P3_A9
GCCGAGGCCTGCAAAGACAAGCATCGTCTGCTCCGGGCGAGAAAGAGTTACTTCTCTTCGGCGGCAGGAGCCGCTTCAGGTGCAGCCGCTTCAGCCGTCTCTTCCGTCTCCGGCTTCATCGCCGAYGAGCCGGCAATGGTCGCGATGGTGAAGTCGCGATCGGAGATGACCGGCTTGACGCCGGCCGGCAGCTTGACCGCCGAGATATGGATCGAGTCGCCGATGTTGGTGCCGGTGAGATCGACGGTGATGAATTCCGGGATCGCATTGGCCGGGCAGTGGAACTCGACTTCGTGACGCACGATGTTGAGCACGCCGCCGCGCTTGATGCCGGGCGACTTGTCCTCATTGATGAAGTGGACAGGCACGTCGACGTTGACTTCGGTGTCCTTGCCGATGCGCAGGAAGTCGACATGGACAGGGAAATCCTTGACCGGGTCGAGCTGGAAGTCCTTCGGCAGGACCTGGATCTTCTTGCCGTCGACATCGATCGTGGCGATCGTGGTCAGAAACCCGCCGCCATGGATCTTGTAGTAGATGTCCTTGTAGGTGAGCGCGATAGCCAGGGGAGGCTGCTTGTCACCATAGATTACTGCAGGCACTTTACCGTTGCGGCGAACTGCACGGGCGGACCCCTTACCGACCTGTTCGCGTGCTTCGGCCTTGAGCTCGTAAGTGTCGTGGCTCATGGCATTTCCTTTCGGTTTGTTCTGGAGCGTTCGCGGTGGGCAGTGCGCCTGGACCGTAAACGTCGAAAGCCGCCGGGTGAGGCGGCCTTCCGCCGCGTTGCCTCCAAGGGTGTCTACGCGGGTGGCGGCTCTATAGCGGAAGGTGGCCACAGGTGCAAGCGGTTGGGCTGGCCATGCCTGCGGGGGCAACCAGAGATGGCAGGCATCATTGCCACGACATAAGTTTGGACAACCGGCGGCGGAGCTTTTGGATCAAAGTGCGTTTGGCTTGCGCTCGGGAGCCGACCTGCACGCGCCAGTCCGGAATGTCATTCTCGGATTGGGGGCTCGCCTCCCCAGCCTTCTGTGCCAGCCATGTCACGTCGACAGGCGCGCATCCACTGGCCAGCAACCTGTTGGTGAGCATCTGCTCATTGAGAATAGCCCTGGCCTTGCTTTCGAAAAACGGCAGCGTTTCAGGCGTAAGATCGAACCTTGAATGCCAGACTGGCCCTTTGCCGGCTCTGTCGCCGGTGAGCCAACGCAGCAAAAACCGCTGATATCCTTGCGAGATCGGAGCGTCATCACGGAAGGGCTGCCGGGGGTTGCCGCTGAAAATCGGCGCGTTCCTGCCGACGCTTACCAAAGATCCCAGGCTGCTGAGTTGCCGCGGGTGCATCAGGATGAACGAACTGCGGAGCCAGGCTTGCGAAGGGATTCCGAAAATCGAGATGGCCTCGCCGTGAAAATCGATGCGGCCCAGCGCCCCTTGCAAGGCAAGGAACGACCGCAACA
>NZ_JBFUGJ010000668.1:0-1442 GCF_056402975.1 Mesorhizobium sp. P3_A9
CCTCCCCGGTCGCTGTCGCGGCGGTGCCGTTCGCGACGCTGTGGGCGCCCGTTGCGGTCGCGTCGTCGCCGGTTGCGTTGCTTCCCTGGCCAAAGGCACTCGCAGCCGCGCCATTCGCTGCGCTGTACTGCCCCGTCGCGGTGGCATTGTCGCCATTCGCGATGCTGCCCTGGCCCGTCGCTGTGGCGTTGGTGCCGGTTGCATTGCTGAGGACGCCTATCGCTGTTGCGAAAGTGCCGTTTGCGCTGCTGATCGCGCCGATCGCCGTGGCGCCGTCGCCGGCCGCGCTGCTGTTTACGCCGACCGCCGTGGCCTCCAGACCGGTCGCGCCGCTAGCATCTCCTACGGCTGTTGCGTCTGTGCCATTGGCTTGACTGGAGGCTCCCACGGCGCTCGCGGAGGCGCCGATGGCGTGGCTGTCGAAGCCTGCCGCGATTGCCTCCGAGCCAGTTGCGTTGGCGCCATCGCCTACGGCTGTCGCCGCCGCGCCATTGGCTTGACTGGAGGTTCCCGTTGCGGTCGCGGAGGCACCGGTGGCGGTGCTGGCGGCGCCTACCGCGACTGCCTGCGCGCCGGTCGCGTTGGCGCCATCGCCAAGCGCGGTCGCATTGCCGCCATTGGTTATGGTGCCGCCGCCTGCCGCATAGTCGCCGGCTGATGCGATCCCAGTGGCGAACGACACCGCCGCAACCACGCCGGCGGCCAAAGCAAGGCTTCGTAGCCCGCCACCCGATATGGCACCGCGGTCAAACAAGGATTCATGCGCCTGTGCATGAACCGGCACCGATATCTTCTTCACGAACCACCCCGCTGCAATCCGCCGGACCTGGGAGAGCCGGCACCCTTGCACATTGATCCGCGAAATCTGGCGTGGCCGCATTGCCCATATGGGCAATGTCTTGCAACCGCTGGTCACGGTGTTGTGCAAGCGCCACGGTTGTATCCGTGCTATTTGCGCGGGGTCAGGTTCTCGGAATGTGGCCAGCAGGGGCACGATTTGGACGCTGAAGCCCTTGCCCTCATCGACATGTTCTACCAGGCGACTCTCGAGCCGGGCATGTGGGCAACCGCCCTGGCGGGCATAACCGGTTTGCTTCGTGCCGATCATGCCTATCTGGCCATGAACAACCAGCCAACGTCCGCGACGCCGTTCATCGCGCGGACCGGTATGGGTGATGCCGACGTTCAGCGTTTCCTGTCGCCGCAAGCCTCCAGACTGCTGGCGCCGTTGCTGAACTCACATCTTGCCAGTTTGCCACCGGGGGGCGCGGTCGTTAGCAGCAGCGAAGTTCACACGGACACCGATTTTGAGCGAAGCGGCTACTACAATGAAATCGTGCGGCCGCTGGGCACGTTCTACGCAGCTGGCATATCGCACGACGATTCGCGCTTGCCACTCAGCATGTGGGTCTGCCGCTCCCGGCAGAAGGGCGGGTTCGTGC
>NZ_JBFUGJ010000669.1:0-1441 GCF_056402975.1 Mesorhizobium sp. P3_A9
CCTCACGGAGATGGGAAATCGCACTCTGAACGAGGTCCGTAGTGATCGATAGACAACAGGATGCACCGTGCGGAGACGCGCGCCGCACGGTGCATCGAGCAGATTTATCAGTATGGAGTCCATATGGCGGTACCACATCCTGATCTGACCAGGTCTGAACCACCTAGTCAGTTTCAGCAGCCGCCGAGGGCGGTAGGAGCCGAGGCGCAAATCCCTCGCCTTCACACTGGTCTGGAAATGGTTCCAGATCAGAACCTGTGGCCAATAGCGGCGCACAACAGCAAAACGACAATGATTCATATGGGAATCTGCGTCAACCGTTATTCGACCGCACCCTTTCTTGAAAGGAAAGGCAATGCACGACCGTAAGGTGACACCGGAAATGGTTCCGGTGATTAAGCTGGCTCGTGATCTGGGCATCAATTACGCGCTTATCGCGTCATACTACCAGATCAATCAGGGCCGTATCGCAGACGTTATGAAGGGGCGCTTGTTCCCCGACATCGTACCAGCGATGGAACTTCCCAGCGACTTTCCAACGGCGGAGGCGGCTTAAACGAAGTAAAAGGGGGCGGCCGACTGGTCGCCCCTTCAATTTCGCATAGCCAGTCAGTTCCAGCCGAACTTTATCATTACCCTACCCTGGAGTATCCTCTCCAGCTTGGGGACACATCACATGCGCACCACTTCCGACACCGTCGCCTCTCTCGGCCTCGCCATCGGCGGCGCCTTCGGCCTGGCCGGCACCTTCGTCGCCAGCGCTCCGCTGCGCGAAACGCTCTGGACGATCGACGGCGCAGCCCTCGTGGTGGCGACCGCGCTGCTGACCATGAAATACCAGCGGCTGGGCAATGATTGCGTCGCCGCGGGCTTCCTGACCTTCCTGGCCGGCGAGACGCTGCTGCTGGCCGGCAATGCGGCCGGCTTGCAGGCCAGCGTGCCTTCCTATGTCGGCGGCATCACGCTCTGGGCGGCCGCACTCGTCATGGTCAGCGCGCCGAAGACTTTTGCGCTGTGGATGCGGCTCACCGCGCTCGTGGCCGCCGTGCTGTTTGTCGCGTCGGCTTGCATGATTATCTGGGGCGCGCCCTTGCTGCCGACCTCGGCGCCGCTGCCCGCCGCCGGCTATCCGTTCCTGGTGCTGACTTTTGTTGGGTGGATCTGGACGTTGGTGAAGGGTGGGCGGTAAGGGGCGCCGCCGAAATCCGCAGCAACGCCTCCAGCGACATTTTTCAGGTGTTGGTGTGAGGTGGGACGGCATGGCGCTGGTTCCTCGCCCCACGAAGTGGGGAGAGGTGGCCCGGCGAAGCCGGGACGGAGAGGGGCCAGCGCGGCGTTTGGGAGGTGGTTCCCAGCATTTCTGACAGGCTTCCTGTCGTGTCAGCCAGCCCCTGATAGGGTTTTGGCTTTGCGTAGGGTGTCCCCCCGCTCCGTCCCGGCT
>NZ_JBFUGJ010000670.1:0-1429 GCF_056402975.1 Mesorhizobium sp. P3_A9
TAGATATTTGGCGCTGGCGGCGGCAGCGCCTCGGTTGGCGGCGGCGGCGAACCCCTCATTGCTTTTGTTCCGGATGATGGTCACGCCCTGATGCGTCACGTGGTCGAGTGTCTCGTCGGTTGAGCCATTGTCGACGACAATGATCTCATGCTGGTCCGGCAGGGCGTCGAGGCAGTAGCGGATTATCTTGGACGAGTTGTACGTGATGATGATGAACGCCAGGTCGGCAGGCTGTCCTGTCGCTGTGCTGTCTAGCAAGGGTCCGGCGGAACCGTCGGCAAGAAGGTTATGCATCGCGAGCACGGTTTCGACTTCGGGGCCATTGCAGAAGTTGCTGAAGTGGGCGATCAGCGCATCCGGTCGGGGAAAGCCCGTATCCCAGTGGCTGCAATGGTTCCATTGCCATGATAGGGAGGCGCAGCGATCCGGCACCACTGAGTTTGCCCACACTTGGAAATAGTCCTGGTCGGCGATCATGTGCGCGCCAACCGAGTGATCGGCAGGCAGGAGCAAGCGTCGTCCCGCTACCCACTCCAGCAAAAGCTGCAGTTCGTCCCTGAAGGCCAGGACCACGCCACTGTTGAAGTAGCGAAACGATATCGCGGGTGGAGCCGCCGCTGAACCGTCGATGAACGCTAGCGAGCGCTTGCTGTAATGTTCCTGGAAGTCCCCCGGCGTCATGCCCGAACCGGCGATGCCGGTCTGTTCGACCATTGCCATCCGCTGTTCGCCCAGCGCCGTAAACACCTCTGCCGCCGCAAGGGGGCGCAACAGGATGGTATCGGCATCGACCTGAAGAATGATCTCGGCGCTGGCCTGCCCGAGACACCAGGCCAATGCGTCGAACTTGGCCAGAAACCCATCGGCCCGGTATTCCTGCCGTGCGGCGTCGAGCAAGTTGACATGGATGCGCGGCGAGGGCGGCAGCATTGGGGCGGAGAACCGATCCGTGACTACATAGATTTCGAAATCCGTGTTCCGGAGAAAGGACGTAATGGCTTCGCGCGCCGCCAGCGCATAGCCTGGTTTGCCGATCGCGAGTATGCAGATTGCTACCGTCCGCTCGTTCATCCGGCTGGGTCACCACGCATCATGCCGGGCACCTCCGTTGTCCGGATCCGTCGCGCCAGATAACGCCGCCGGCGTCCTGCAGACTCCCATCTGCTCTGAGCAGTTTGGACCGACAGCGCCGCGCTGTGGATGGCGGCTGAACAGCGCAAGCATCGCTTCAACGACCAGCCGGGCTCAGGAAATTGAAAATACCAGCCATTGCAAGCGAGCCTTTCTTCGTGAAGTTGGACCCAGATGCTTCTGCAATCTCGACCGATACCGCAATGTGTTCTCACGAGCATCGGCAGGTCAACCGTGCCGGCACGCTCTATTTTCAGTCGAAGACCAGATCGCGCGATCGCCATGGCACCACAACAAC
>NZ_JBFUGJ010000671.1:0-1420 GCF_056402975.1 Mesorhizobium sp. P3_A9
ACCTCGTTCAGTTTGCTGTAGCTGAGCGCCACGAACACACTATGGCTGTTCGGCGGATAGTCCCGGGTCAATGTCTCGAATGGCACGACAGGAAGGCCCGCCAGCTGGTCCTGGGTCAGGTATGCACTGTCCACGGTAAAGGCGGCGACGTCGTAAGAGGAATCGCGTGTAAAATAGTAGTGGGCGAGTTCAGCGATATCGCCTGCTCCGAATATGACGATGGGCCGCTTCATGACTTCCTGACCAGGATGGTGAATTCATAGAGACCATAATCGTGCAGCAATGCCACGCGCTGCGCGTATTTTTTCTTGCAGATGTCGAAAAGCTGCCTTGGATCGGCATAGAAAAGATCGGCTCTTTTCTTGTCCGGGTCCGAATAGGAGGTAAGGCAATTGAAGGCGAAGCCGCGCCGGCTGGTGGCATTGAGGACATCCAGCGTCGACTCCAGATAAGCCGCCCATTCATCGTCCGGACGTGTGAGCTTGACGTTGAAGATACCGCTGGCAAAGCCGAAATCGGCAATCTGCGCCGGGACTGATCCGACGGCAAACTGCGCTTGCGAATGATCACCAAAAAGTGTGGCTGCTGCTTCGATCATCTCTGCAGCCACGTCGCAGCCATAGTATCGTACGCCGGGAAAGCGATCGGCGAGGAACGGCAGCAAGGCACCGTAGCCACACCCCAGGTCGTTGACCGTGAAGTCGCCCGGCAGGTCGATCAACGATGCCAATTGCCTGAAGCGAAGGATCTGGCCTTCTTCCGTATTCCAATCCACACCCTTGGGGCTGGGGCCGTGCGCCTGCACTTTGTCGCCATAGTAGCGGGCGACCTCAAGCAACATTGCTCCGCTTTTGTCCGTTGCAGGGGTGCCAATAGACGTCATGGGCATAACCATCAGTGGGTTTTCGCTCACAGAATCGTGTTTCCAAGTCTAAATGGGCGGTTCCGCGAATGATACCGGAATTGAATTTTGTTTCCCCCTTGACAAGGCAGCCGCTGACAGAGGCGCCGGACGGCTCCGCTTTGCTGGGCGGGCCAGATGAGCGCTATCCCCTGATCGACGGCATTCCGCAACTGCTCATCCGCTCCGGTCAGGCGCAGGCCTCTTCCGAGAGCCAGGCCTATTACCGCGAGCGGGCAAGCGAATATGATCGCGGCATCGAGGCGCTATTTGCCACCCTGCTGGCGGACGAGGAGCAAACGCGCAGGGACATGTTTGCCCATCTCGAGCTTCGGCCGGACAGCAGAGTGCTCGAGATCGGTTGTGGGACCTGCCGCGACACCATCCATCTGCTCGATATGCCCATTGACGTATTTGCCGGCGACCTCTCACTCGAGATGCTGCTGACGGGCCAGGATCGCCTGCGCCGCGCCAAGAAGGACACTTCACGCCTGCAGTTGTTCTGCGCCGACGTGATGC
>NZ_JBFUGJ010000672.1:0-1402 GCF_056402975.1 Mesorhizobium sp. P3_A9
TTCTAGAGCAGTTCACCGTTTCACGGAAACGATGAACTGCTCTAACTCTTTGTTTTCACACAATTCCGGACGGAAAACCGATCGCACTTTTCCTGGAATTGCTCTAGTTGCCGCAATCCTTTATCGCTTTTGCAAAGGCCTCCAGAGACAGCCCATACTCGCGAAGTGCGGACTCGGCACCAATTCTGGCATCTTCCAGATCGGCCGCCTCATCTCTAGCGCTTGCAGGCATCATCGGCACTGCTTCATGGAAAGCTTCACCCTTGACGACTCTGACAGTGGATCGCAGTTGCAGAGCTGCCGCGCCGGCAGAATCGCTTAGGGCATTGCAACCTGTCACGGACATCTCAGCGGCAGCGGGGTTTGAGATCAGCAGGAAAGCCAGAGCAAGGCGTCTCATCGATAGAGCTGCGCCTCGTTGCGAAAAGCTTTGTCGACAAGGGTGTTGTTGGCGAAACCGCCGTCGACGTCTACGATCTCAAGGCTAATGGGCTTTTCGTTTGCTGAACTGTCCTCATCGTCCTTGCTGTTGTCCTGCTTCTGGATTGGCGTGTTGATGAAAACGCTTGCATACCCGTCAGGCTTGATTTGGACGTGGCCGTTTAGCTTCGCTTGGTTGGCGATGCAGTTGACGATTGCCATGTTGAGCAGCCGGCGGTCAGGATCTAGCGTTGGTGTGTCCCCCTTGAAGCAGGCCGTCTCTCCAGATTCCTTTGTCGGCGCCTTCGACTTGTCCTTGTAGGATCCGTTCGAGAGCTCGTATTTGTAGACGTCATATCGGGAAGCTGGAGCGGTTTTGGTGCCTGTCGGGTTGGTGGCGCTCGGGACGTTGGGATAAGTCCCTCCGTGGTTGATCTGCCAATAGTTCGTCCAAAAGCCTTGAGAACCGATCGCGTCGGACATGCCTTTCGCGTCGACATAGTTGGTTCCTGGCGGCAGGGGCAGCGCTGTGTTGTCAGTGACCGGGTCATACTTGCTGCAGCCGTTTTTCTGACCCTTTCGGACATTCATCGCAGGGCGATAATTGAAGTCCTTATTGTACTTGTTCAGCGAGCCGCTATAGAGATCGAACCGGACATTGAGGCCGGTATTGACTTGGCCAAGCGTGACGCCCGTCTTCGTCGTGAGAGCATCGCGGTTGTAGCAGGTGCCGGAGTTTCCGATGGCGATAGCATCGCGCAGCGAGCTCAGATTGTTGTCGATCAGTCCGAAATTGCCTGGGCCGGGGTTGGAATCGACCTTGAGGACGCGGAACTCACGGGCGTAGGTGTCTCCCGAGGCAAAGGACTGCTGGATCGTCTTGCTGGTCAGCGGGTCAGTCGTCTCGAACGGGTTGCACATGAATAGCGGGACGGTTTCGCATATCGACTGAACGAAACCGGCCACCGCCTGGGGCCGGATG
>NZ_JBFUGJ010000673.1:0-1390 GCF_056402975.1 Mesorhizobium sp. P3_A9
CCAAGAACCTTATGAATGACTATTCTGCTGCGGTGCAGCCGAAGCACGCGATCGCCGCAGAATARCGWWAGTCACAGCTTTTYRSKCAAGCAGGGGCGGTTTTSRRGCCGCCCCTTTTATTTCAGCRTYTSTGCATTTGACTTTCRTCYAATTCGGCGTCTCATGATGGTTGTCGGCCCGGGAGGCTGGCAGYTATGGAGGGACTAATCATATGGACATGAACACGCTTCTTCCGATCATCATACAGGTGATTACGGGTGTCATCGGTGGCCAGGCGATCGGTGTAGCGCTTAAGAATGCGGCTATGGGACAGCTGCCCAAAATCCTGGGTGGCGCCATTGGCGGCGTCGGCGGCGCGGCGATCCTGGGCAGCCTGCTCGGTGGCGGYGCAGTCGATCCGGCAGCGGCAGCGGCGGCGACGAGTGGTCTCGGCAGTGCACTCAACCTCAACAACATCGTYGGCGGYGCCGGCGGCGGCGCKATCCTGACCGGCATCATCGGYGCGGTCMTGGGYGCSATGAAGAAGTAGGCCTGACGGTCTCAGGTTTGTTCAAATGGGCGGCTTCGGCCGCCCATTTCCGTTTCTGGCCATTTCCGTTTCTGGGATGACTGACTGTTCGTCTTTCGAGGGGTGGACGCCCTTCGTTCGCGCCTCTACATCACCGCGTGAACATCGAAAGGACGATCATGGGTCAGCTCAATGCCGGCATCGTGCCGGTCACACCGTTCCAGCAGAATTGCACCCTCCTGTTCGACATGGACGACAAGCACGGCGTCGTCGTCGATCCGGGCGGCGACATCGACAAGGTGTTGGCGGTGCTGAAGGACAATGCGATCACGGCCGAAGCGATCTGGATCACGCATGGCCACATCGACCATGCCGGCGGCGCCATGGAGTTGAAGGAGGCACTGGGCATCGACATCATCGGCCCGCATGCGGCCGACAAGTCCCTGCTCGACAATCTGGAGAACCAGGGCAGGCGCTACGGCATTGCCGGCTCGCGCAAATGCGTGCCCGACCGCTTCCTCACCGAAGGCGAGACCGTGTCGTTCGGCGGCCATTTGTTCGAGGTGCTGCATTGCCCCGGCCATGCGCCGGGCCACGTCGTCTACTACAACCGTGCCGCCAAGTTCGCCCATGTCGGCGACGTGCTGTTCCGTGGCTCGGTTGGCCGCACCGACCTGCCGGGTGGCGATCATGCAACGCTGATCGCTTCGATCAAGGACAAGCTGTTGCCGCTCGGCGACGACATCGGTTTCATCTGCGGCCACGGCCCTGGCGGCCGTTTTGGCGAGGAGCGTAGGACCAATCCATTCCTGACTTAGGGTGCGCTGATATTCAGGTGAGGCCGGTCTGCAAATGGCGGCTTCCTGCGCTTCCCCGTTCTAC
>NZ_JBFUGJ010000674.1:0-1383 GCF_056402975.1 Mesorhizobium sp. P3_A9
GGATAAGGAGCATGCCCGGCCGCCGTCTGATAGCTGCCTGCCACGCTGCTTGGCTGACGCTCGAGTCCGGGGATCGGCAAATCGTCTCGACACACACCTTTTCCTCGCGGTCCCAAACCTCGATCCGGAAATTGTCCTCCGCTGTTTTTGCCATAGCTTCGCCGGCGAGCGCTTTTGGCGCTTTGCCAAAGTTCCTTTCCACCTCTGAAAGAGCCACAAATAAGGAACATATTCCTCTCTGGTCAAGCCCCCCTTGACTCTAATGTTCTTATTTTGTTCACTGCGCCTGACACAACAGGAGGCCGAGACGAAGCTGCTTTTTGCGGATCAAAGTGTCTTACCCAACAGATTGCCCGTGGGACAGCGGCGGCCGAAGCGAGCTAACGATTATCCGAGCATGGTCGAACCGGTTGCATTGCTATGAGCGAAGAATTTATCCGTCTGCCGCAAGGCCCGGAGCCACCGCAATCGCGCGGCTTGATTGAGAACCATGATTGCGAGCATCGGGGCTGCGGAAAGCTTGGCGGTTTTGGCTTCGCTCGGCCCCATCAGCAGTCGCATTGGTTTTGCCTCGTCCATCGTGAGGACGGCGAACGATATCTTTTGGGAGGAAGGCATCCATGACCCGCTCGACCTTCGCAGGAGAACTCCAAAGCGCGTCCGACCGAATTGCGGAGGTATCCCGCGCCGATCTTCAGGTCATGCTTCGGCGGGCCGCGTTGATGATCAGGAACACTGACGGCATCGACCTCGATCCTCGGGTGGAGGAAGCGCTATTGGGCATGGCAGCTGAGATGAGAGTCTCGAAGTCTGATCTCATCAAAACGGTCATTGCCGATTGGCTCGTTGCCAATTCCTATTTGCCCGTGTCGGTGGCGCTTGACGAAGACTGCGAGACCAGCGGCAGCGCGTAGGCCTGTTTGGCCGCGTCCTTGCCGGATAAGCGCCACACTACACCTTAGCCTTACGCCAGCCGGCCCACCACGCTTCCCACTGAGAACAGAACCAGCGTTCCCCACGGGCCGGATCTATACGCGTTGCCAAATAATATTTTTGGCCCGACATATGATAGATATGCTCGCCCCACTCATTGATGTTGCCCTTGATATCGCATCCCGGCTGGTGGGTAGCGCTTCTATGGTTCGTTGACGAACCGACATAGTGAACGCGCGGCAGATCGTGTCGATCTTCGAACCCCAAGTAGGCTGCGGTGGCGACCCCAAGCATCATCAGAACTGTCATGAGACGATAGTGGAGAAGCAAACGCCACCAAGGCCTTCGTCTCCTTGTCCACCCGGCAAGAACATTGTTGCCCATGATCCTTCCCCCAAAGGGAAGAATGCGTCGTTTGAAAACTGGGGTCCAGTTAACTGGGGTCTGGCG
>NZ_JBFUGJ010000675.1:0-1350 GCF_056402975.1 Mesorhizobium sp. P3_A9
TTTGACGTTTTCTCCAGACAGCGCCGAGGAACTCAGACAGAAGCTCGAAGCGATTGCCGTCGATCAAGCGGAGCGCGGCAAGATTATCCAGGATCAGTCGACACGGTGGCAGCGGTTTCGGGCCGACCAAATCGCGGGGGAGTTCTGGTCGACGGTGGGCGATTTGGTGGCGCGTCGCCATCCGAAGCCCACCGGCATCCTCAGAGGCGCGCGACCACAAATTGCATTCCTCAGTCCGATGCCGCCTGACCAATCCGGTGTCGCTGACTATTCCGCCGCAACAATCAGGGAACTGGGCAAACTGGCCGATGTCCATGTGTTCTCGAAACATGCGCCTGTAACCACACCTGATGGAGCAGCATCGGCGCAGCAGATCACCACCCTTCCGTGCTTGTCTTCGGGCTTTGATCGAGTGGTCGGGGTGGTGGGGAACTCATATTTTCATCTGGAGGTGTTCCAGCTGCTTGAACGGTATGGCGGAGCTTGCATCGAGCACGACAATCGCCTCCTCGGCTTCTACGGAAGTCTGCTCGGTTCGCCGCGCGCTTGCGCGGTTGCGGAGCGTGAACTCGGACGATCCGTGACTGCGCAAGAGGTCGGCTCCTGGCTGCAAGATGAATCGAGGCTTCCAGCAACGTTTCTCGGCGAAATCGCCGAGTGGGCTTCGCCGATGTTCGTGCACTCGCGCGTGACGGCTCGGATCGTTCAAGAGCGCTTTTCCAAAATGGCGATCTATCTGYCCTTTTCGATCTATCGGCAGTGGGAGACCGATCCCACCGATCGACGGCTAAAATCAGCCGCCAGACTGAGGCTCGGCATCGCCAAAAAAGAATTTGCGATCATATCGCTTGGTTTTGTCCACTCCAATAAAGCGGCCGAGGAGTGCATTTGGGCCGTTGATCTTCTGCGCAGCTGGGGCATTCCCGCAAAACTGTATTTTGTTGGCGGATTTGCATCGGATGAAGGTCCGTTCAGGGATTTGGTTTCCAACGTCGGCTTGGCAGATCATGTCGTGTTCTCAGCCGACTTTGTCGGCGAGGCGCAATATCGAGACTATCTGCTTGCAGCCGACGCCGCCGTTCAGCTGAGAACCCACTTCTTCGGAGGCTTGTCCGGTGCGCTGCTCGACTGCATCGCCGTTGGGCTGCCCACCGTCGCAAACGAGGACTTGGCGCTGGCAATGGAGGGGCCGACATTTGTCTCTACCGTGCCGGATCACCCTAGCCCCGTTCTCATCGCGGAAGCGCTGGCCAAGATCAGCCGGAAAGGTGCCAGTCGGTCCCAATTCGACGATGAGCGGCGACATTACTGCGACGTTCATAGTTTCAAAAACTATGCGCAGCAGCTGTG